>CAZGQY010000012.1:0-44653 GCA_964528035.1 uncultured Methylococcaceae bacterium
TCAGTTTATCCTTTGACGAAAATTGGCGATAGATGGGGTTTGCCGGAGTTTTACTCTCCTACAAATAGTAATAGTAGGTACCGTTGCTTGTTTTGGTCTTTTTTTCCGCTGAACCAATAAATTGATTCACGATAGACTGCTTATTCTGAAACGGCCTAGTGACGCCAATTGTCTCAGAACAGGTCATTTGATATAAGTGAGAACAAGTTTTTGGTTAATATCCAGAATTGATTCGGGCTGGCAGTGCGTCTATCGGACGCAGTGAGTAGAAAATGAAATAACTGTAGCAGTCTCCCTGTTGAGTCAGGTACATCAAACAATGGTAGGTTAACCTTTTCCATGAATGATCTGTCTTCGCCCGCGATGAATAATAGTTATTTCGACACCATTTTTGTCGGGAGCTTAGCCACTGCTTGAACGTAAGTCTCTAGTATGGGACACTTATGAATCTATCCAGCGTTTTCAATGCTTTTGAGCATGCCGAACTCGAACACATAAATCAACCAAGTCCGGGATTTGCTGGTCTTTTTTATTTTTCGTTTAATGATCCCGATCCATTACGATTTCGCAATACATATCCAACCCACGAAACTATTCTTGAATACTTTGAGCAACTTTCTGATTCGTCGAGTCCTGTTTATTAGATATACAGGGCAACAGGAAATACACCATGAAAAGAGTAGCCATTCTTAAATCCACATACATACCCTGGAAAGGATTTTCAATAAGCGGGACATCAAGGTTACAGGGTTTGACTATTCTGCATATCTTGAATAGAAACAATTCAGGTTCGAATTTACCCAAGATGCCAGCATTCTCGATTTGTTATTTAACTCTGGAAAATACGTTCCTCGTTATTAAGAAATACATAGGTTCATGAGACTTTCCATTGTTGCTACGCTGTATCAATCATCGGCTTATATTGTAGAGTTTCATCAACGAATTTCAGCTGCCGCTTATCAACTGGTAGGTAACGAATATGAAATTATATTAGTAAACGATGGTTCTCCCGACAACAGTCTTGAGATTGCAGTGGAACTAACAGAGAAAGATAGCCATGTCGTCGTAATCGACCTTTCTCGTAATTTCGGTCATCACAAGGCAATGATGACCGGTTTAGCCAGCACTAATGGCGAAAAAGTGTTTTTGATCGATTGCGACCTCGAAGAGGAACCTGAATTGTTACTTAGCTTCGAAAGTCAAATGCAGGCAGAAGTATGCGATATCGTCTATGGCATCCAATACAAGCGTAAAGGTGGATTCTTCGAGAATATAACTGGCGGAATATTCTATCGAACATTTCGAGTTCTTACCGGAATCGCACAACCGAACAACATCCTGACTGTGAGACTCATGTCTCGACGGTATGTTGATGCGCTGCTTTTATACCGAGAACGAGAACTGAATATTGGCGGTCTGTGGATTCATACTGGGTTCAAGCAATGTCAGCAAACTGTTAAAAAGCATTCAACCAGTCCTACGACTTATTCTTTCTCAAGAAAATTTAGCCATCTTGTTAATGCTGTAACCTCTTTCAGTAGTCTACCACTTGTATTTACTTTTTATTCAGGTTTACTTCTCTTAATTTCTGCTCTTGGCTATATCGCACATCTCACGATAAGGTATCTTTTCATTGCTGCTCCACCCGATGGCTATACGTCAATTATTGTTTCAATATGGTTTTTTTCCGGAATGATAATTTTTTTCATCGGCATCCAAGGGATTTATATTTCTAAAATATTTTTGGAGGTCAAGCAACGGCCGTATACTATTATTCGCCACACGTATACGCAATCTCAAGAACTGGAATCTCCGAAATGAAGACAGATAATATTCCATCAACTTCCTATGGAATACTCCAGCAGTATCAATTGGAATCTTCTCTTGATGCAGCAGCAGAACAAGTCAGGAACCTCGGATATGCAATCATCGCTTCTGGTTACACTGAATCCGACCTCCAAGGTATATCAAGGGAGTTCAATATTTGTCGAGAGCACTACGTGGAAACCTATACAACACCTAAACTCCGAAGTCTCAACGAGATTAATACCATTCGTTCACCTCTTACGCATGGCGGAGAGGAATTTCTAAGGCTCGCTTTAAACAAAAAGCTGCTTTCGATTCTGACGAAGTTGATCCAAGGAAAATTTATCCTTAATCAACAAAACGGCTTAATTAATCTCCCTCAGGAACCCTATAATCAGGCTGCATGGCATCGAGATCTTCCCTACCAGCATTTTGTATCTTCAAAGCCAATTGCAATAAATGCCTTGTTTTGTATTGATGATTTCACAATTGATAATGGCGCCACCTTTGTGATTCCGGCGTCCCATAAATTTGAAGATTTCCCATCCCAGAATTACATACAGAAAAATGCGATTCAGATCGAAGCTAAAGCAGGGTCGTTTATATTACTGGACAGTATGGTGTTCCATGCTGGTGGATATAATCAAACACAGTCCGTACGACGTGCCGTAAATCAACTCTTTAACATTCCATTTTTCAAACAACAGATTAACATTCCAATGAATATGAATAGTGTCAACCTATCTCCCGAGGAAAAAGACATATTGGGATTTTCTTTTACAGAGCCATCCTCTATACCAGATTACCTTTCGAACCGAATAAGTACAGATTATTGATGATCGTGTTGCGCCATCTGTGCCTTTTGACTGAAAGAAAAATATATTTTACAACCCCATTGTTTTTAGGAGCGTCTATTTATGCTTAAAAATCCATATTGTTGTCCACTGTCTAAAGAAAATTTACGTATGGTCGACACTGGATTAGTCGGAGTTAATGGTACACATTACCCATTCTTAAAAGCTGAAAGCGAAAACAAAATTCCCGTTTTTATAGACGAAAAAATGCTCACCGGCAAAGACAAAATATCTCAGGTCATGTACAAAAAGGATAATGCTGAAACGGTATATGAAAATTTTTTAGCTTGGCTTTTTGATACGTTTAAACAAGATGAAATTTCATTCAGAAATGCATTGGTTGAGAAATTGAATTTGAAAGAAGGTGATCGAGTGCTCGTTACTGGATGTGGCTTAGGGGATGATATAAAGTGTATATCGCCTAGGATTGGTTCAACCGGTGAACTTTTTGCGCAAGATATTTCCGACTTAATGGTTGTAGCAACTGCTCGAAGATTAACTGAAGTTGACGATTTTCAGGTTAAAATGAATAATCTGTATCTTAGTGTTTCAAATGCATCAATGCTCCCATACCAAGATTCGTTTTTTGATGCAGCATATCATTTCGGAGGAATAAACTTATTTTCAGACATTAAGTCTGCGATTCATGAAATGGAGCGAGTCGTCAAAGTGGGGGGGAAGGTAGTAATTGGTGATGAAGGTGTAGCTCCTTGGCTTAAAGAAAAAGAATATGGAAAAGTAGCTATTTGTAACAATAAGCTTTGGGCGTTGGATGCACCTCTCTCTTTATTGCCAGAAACTGTCTCGAATGTCCATTTGACTTGGGTACTCGGAAATTGTTTTTATATTATTGATTTTGAAGTTTCCGATTCTCCACCTCTTATGGATATCGATGTCCCTCATAAAGGATCTCGTGGTGGTAGCATGCGCAAAAGGTATTTTGGGCAACTAGAAGGAATAGATCCTGATATTAAAGAAAAAGTTTGGTTGGCTGCATCAACAGCCGAAACGAGTGCTAGTGCCTGGGTAGAGCAAATTATTTCAAAAACAATAGCAGACGGGGAATCTATAAAGAAGTAATAATTTATGCAAGAAGACAAAACTGACCTTTTGGCTGAAGTTGCTAAGTATTATCAAGCTAAATTGGCTACTTATGGTGAAACACCTAATGGCGTAGATTGGAATGGGCAAGAAAGCCAAAACCTTCGATTTGAAATGCTTAGTAAGATAATCGAAATTCCCCATTCATTTTCAATTAATGATTTGGGATGCGGATATGGCGCCTATTATGAATTTCTGGGAAACCGGTATGCATCATTTTCCTATTTGGGAATTGATGTATCCGAGGATATGGTTATAGCTGCCGAGAAGCGCCATCAAGAAAAGAATCATGCGCGATTTGTGATATCCAGTGAACCGGATGAAGTTGCTGATTACGGAGTTGCCAGCGGTATATTTAATGTCCGTTTAGGCCATTCTGATGATGAATGGGCATCCTATCTTGAAGCTACTCTGGCTGTGCTTGATCGCACCAGTCGATTAGGTTTCGCTTTCAATTGTCTGACTTCTTATTCCGATACACCTAAAATGCGCGATTATCTTTATTATGCAGATTCTTGCGCGCTGTTTGATCATTGTAAACGTCACTATTCACGCAACGTGGCACTTTTGCATGATTACGATCTTTATGAATTTACGATTCTAGTGAGAAAAAAGCCATGAAAAAATTACTGGTCATCTTCGGTTCCGGTGACATCGCTCAGCTGGCACATTACTATTTCAATTCAGATTCTGAGTACGAAGTAGTTGCATTTACTGTTGATTCTGACTATCTTACCGAGACTGAATTCTGCGGTCTACCAGTCATTGCTTTTGAAAATATAACCAAGCAATATTCACCAGATAGATACGAACTTTTTATTGCACTCAGCTACTCTAAACTCAATGCTGTCCGGAAAGAAAAGTATCTAGCGGCAAAAGCGGTAGGTTACCGTTTGGCCAGCTATGTCAGTACACATGCCACGGCTCTGAACGATATGTGTATAGGCGAGAATTGTTTCATTTTTGAAGACAATACCATTCAGCCTTTCGTCACTATAGGCAATAACGTTACACTATGGAGCGGTAACCATATCGGCCACCACTCAATAATTAGAGATCACTGCTTCATTGCTTCGCAGGTGGTTATTTCAGGGGGAGTTGAGATTGGAGAACAGTGTTTTATTGGCGTAAATGCAACTTTACGCGACCACATTAAAATCGGCGAAAAATGTGTAATTGGAGCGGGTACATTGTTACTTGCCGACACAGAACCTGAAGGCGTTTATATCGGTGCTGCAACTCAGCGCGCTAGAGTCTCAAGTGCAAAGTTGCGTGGAATATGAGCCACAAATGGCGTAAATTAGGAAAACTATTTTCTCCTTCAGGCGCAAACCGACATCCAAAACTTCTGTCCCATGCAGCAAACCCTCTACCTATTCTCCTTGATGAAGACGTGTACCGAGTTTTTTACAGCAGTCGGGATGTGGATAACCGATCATCAGTTGGCGCGGTCGACATCGATATTGTCAAACGTAAGATTATTAGTGAACATTGGCACCCCTTTTTTCAACACGGACCTGAAGATAGCTTCTATGCCGACGGTGTAAGCATTGGTAATTGTTACGAAGTTAATGGCATCCTATACATGCTTTTTATGGGTTGGCAAAACCCTGAAGGCGGCCACTGGCGAGGTGATATAGGCCGACTTATAGTGAATTCTGATCTAACATTGCAGTTAGATCAAACGGTTCCATTAATGGGTCTTGATATCGTTGATCCAATCAGTTTATCCTATCCTTGGGTAATAAAGCATACAACGGGCAACTACAGCATGTGGTACAGCTCGGTAGAAACTTGGAATATTGGTAATGGAGACATGTTAGCTCCCATAAAATATGCTTATTCGTCTAACGGACATAATTGGATTCGTAAAGGATTGGCCGTACCTTTCGAGCTAGGAATAGCCCAAGCATTTTCCAGGCCCACTGTAGTCAATAATTTGGAAAAGGGCTACGACATGTGGTTTTCTTATCGTAGCGGAAGTGGTGGGAAATATCGCATTGGGTACGCTTTTAGTAATGATCAACGACAGTGGATTCTTTCATTAGAAAAGACCGGTATTGATATTTCCCCACAGGGTTGGGATTCAGATATGATTGAATACCCTTATGTTTTTGATCATAAAGGTCAGAGGTATATGCTCTACAACGGAAATAACTATGGTATCACTGGGTTTGGAATGGCAATTTTTGAGTATTGTTAATCTATATATAACTTTAAGCAACGGTTTATCGTTTTTGCTGTTTATATTATTGGATATTGGATCAGATTTATAATGACACATATGAAAAAATTAATAATAGTTGCTGGTATGCCTAGAGCAGGTTCTACCTGGCTATATTATAATTTTAAAAATCACCCGAACGTCGCGATGCCAAAGTATAAAGAAACCTTTTTCTTTGGATCTAATTTCCGGCGTGGTTTTAACTGGTTCTATTCTCTTTACGATGAACAAGCATTAAAGAACAATATTGCATTTGATATTAGTCCTAATTATTATTGTGATGTAAATTTTTTCGATAATATCAAACATTTTGATATAGATCACAAAGTAGTTTTAATATTACGTGAACCTGCGGAATGGTTATCATCTTTTTATAGCCAATTAAAAAGTTTTACACCTAATATGCAAAGCCTAGATGATTTCTTGCAACATTGCCAAGTGGATTTTGATGGTGGGAGCTATATTATAGAATTTAATAAATTTGATTTTTCAGCGGTAGTCGAAAAATTTACTGATATTTACAAGGGGAACATATTATTAATTAATTTTAATAAAATAAAAGAAGATCCTGTTGCCGTATTAAATAGTATTGAATCATTTTCGGGCCTTCCACAGTATTTTAATACGAATACCACATATAGCAAACCCGTGAATGTTTCGATTCCTAAATTTAACATTATTGCGTATTTGAGTACTATTCCATTTATAAGAAAGTTTATAATAACTTTTGTACCAGGTATTATTAGAAATAAAATGATCGATTATCTGTATAAAATAGGTAAAGATAAGATCTCAAAAGATATGCCCGATAAGGAAAAACTAGAAAAAACATTTAGACCAATTTATGTCGATAAATATTTCAAAGAAAGTGATATCCAATATTTATAAAAATAGTTATATAACAGGGTTAGTCCTGGTTAATATTTCACTTCAGGTTTCTTCATTTATTTTGGTAAAAGTAGCAGCAATAAATGCAGTAAGCTACACCAGTATATTTTTTAATATTTTTTATATTTCTGCTTTATCATTATCGGTATTCCGTTCGATTGTGTGGCAATTGATCCTTAAGAAAAACGAACTATCAAAAGTTTATCCAATTAATTCTGTAGTACCAATACTTATATTGCTATCTGGTTTTGTATTCTTTGATGAACATATTAGTAATAATAACATAGCGGGGGCAATATTATTGATGTTGGGTGTTTATCTAATCGTGGAGAAATCTTAGCAATGACATCCACGCAAATTATATCTATTACACTTGCCATTGTGCTTTTTACGTCATTTGGTCAACTATGTCTTAAATTTGGAGCAAATACAAATAAACATTTAATATTTAACCGATATGTATTCGTCGGATATACCAGCTTTGTAATAGTTTTATTTCTTTCTACCTTATTAATGAGAACAATTGATTTTAAATATTTTTCAGTAATTACTGGGCTGAATTACATGTCAACAATTTTGCTTGCTGCATACATTTTAAAAGAAAAGGTATCAACTAAACGATATGTAGGGTGTATTTTCGTTACTTTAGGGAGTATATTATTTTCTTTATAACTCTTTTAACGACCAAATATATATAGTCCCGTTGGAATAATACGGGGGTTTTTCGATATTTTGTTAATTGGTCGGTACAACAACACAAGAAACTTTAGACCATCGTAGGGCGTAATATATATTTATGTTATATCCATTTACAACTATATACTTAGATATTAGATATTCAGTTTGGGCTAATTACGATAAATATAGGGTGACTAATATTATTCTAAAACAATACCAGTAAATTATTATCGACAAGACAATGGCAATTGTAAAACAACCTCTTAGAATTGTTGATAATATAAAATGTTATATCGACAATGTTTTAAATAATCATGCTGACTATAATTCTGTAGCTCTTGAAATCATCAAGTCCACGGAAAACAATCATTTCTGGTTTATAACCCGTCGAGAATACATTATTAGTGCATTTAAACGTTTAGTAAAAAAGACAGATAAAACGATTGAAATAGGTTCGGGTACTGGTTTCATAGCGGGTGGGATAAAGAATCTAGGTTACGACATCGCAGTTGGAGACATACACCTTTCTGGATTGTATTATGCAAAAGAAATCGGCATAAGCGAATGCTATCTTTTTGATCTTTATGACCCACCTTTTTATGGTGAATATGATGTTGTTTGCATGTTTGATGTTATCGAACATCTAGAAAATGATTATATCTCTATTCAAAAAGCAGCAAAGATTCTGCGGCCCAATGGTTTACTGTTTATAACCGTTCCAGCTCATAATTGGTTATGGAGCCGTGATGATACCATTGCTGCACATAAGCGTCGTTATAGCAAAAAACGATTAATAGATATAGTTGAACAATCAGGAATAAAGGTACTTCAAGTTAGATTCTTTTTCATAATTTTAATACCATTACTGATTATTCGTACAATTACAAATAGAGACGGTAATACAACTATTTCCGATAATGAACGAAATGATTGTGTTCAAATTAACCCATTTATTAATTTTTTGTTACTACACTTAACCAAATTAGAGAACCGAATCTCTAATTGGATACCAAATGTTGTTGGTGGCAGCATATTTCTCGTTGGAAGTAAGGAGTAATCTATAGATTTGTTGGAATACTCAGTTATAGTTTAGATATTTTCATATATCTCAACGAATCCTTACCGCAATTAAAAAGTAAGTCAAGAATAGTAACTTGATGTTCGAAATCTCCCCATAATTGTTGATACTCTGGATACCCACTATAATCGTACCATGTTAAAGTAATACCATTGTCAATAAACAGTTTTTCATCGATATAGCCCTTAGCTGCAGGACCTGTAATATATTCAGTGCTATTAGTTTCCTTACATAAATCGATAAGGCGTTCGGTTTTCAGTTTTGCCACCGTATGTGACGGCGTAGAAGTCGTCGCCAATCGTGTTATTAAAGTGGAGATACCAAGATAGTCACATATTTGTTTCATGAATGTAAAATTAAGATCGGATAAAAGCGTATAAGATGTCGATGTGTAGAGTGGCTCAAGCCAAGTAGCGATTTCTTTAAAATAGGGGGCTTTACGATAATTTTGGGACAATGACATCCAATGTTTTTGCGCCCAATTTACACCATCTATCCTAGTATCACATATATTTTGATAATATTTACCTTTCACTTTTACAGGAACCGTGAGCCATTTTGACCCATTTGACGTCTTTATTTTATTTCTGTTTCGCCAATCTCGTTTGGTATATTGGACATCATCAAATAAGACAAATTCATCAACATTTGCGATTACATCAAAGTAACCTTTCCACGGTATGTAGTTAGACTGGACTATTGCGAGTTTTTTCACATTAAAGCTCTTTTCGTAAAAACAAGATGATTATTATTTGAATATTCATTGACATTATCGTAATTATCAAGAATATACTTATAAACCAATGGTTGTGTATATTTGAATAAATATTCCATTCGATGGTTTGGAGGATTATTAACGATTAACACGAAATTTAAATCTGCTGATATCAATTTCTTGATTTCTCTTTTTTGAAATGATTCACTTCTAGGAAGAATAGAATATATGTACCTTACAGGTGCTTTTCTTCCAAGCATTGGATATGCGCCCGGCCAAAATGGTGTAACGTAAAACATTTCACCATTTGGTGTAAAGGTATTAGATAGGTTTACTAAAAATTTTACGACTCTTGCTGTGGGAGGATTTACGAGAATATTGTCAGTGGCTATATTAACATAGGTGCATTTATCAGAGATATAACACTTCCAACCAGGCTGTTTAGGTAACATTATCAGCAGACTTACTGCAGAAAATGTTAATAAGCCCAGCCATCGCATTTTTGCTGATGATGTAGAGAGGATTACTAATATTCCTATTAATGTGGGAAATATACTTTGTGCGAGATGGCTTATATCTGGCCGAGAGAATGCATGATGCGAGTACGGAATTGATAAAAATGCGCCTGCAATTAGAACGGATGAAGTATAACTATTAATATTTTTATTATAAAGAACGTAACAAAGAGAAAATAGCCCAAAACTAAGTAAAAATAGATAAAAAATACCGATTAATACTCCGCGTATTATATCCAATGAAAATACAGTGATTGGAAATAATTTCCATGGCCAGGGAACAGGTATTGCTATATTTGTTGTTTTATATTCGAAATGATAAAGGATACTTTCAAGAAAAGCTTGATCGAAATCTGGAATAAATAAAATCATAGATATCACTGGGATATACCCTAAAATAACTCCAATACCCCATAATGTTATTGATTTCAAAAAACAGGGAGAATCATGCCTCAATAAATTCAGCCATAAAATAACTCCAACACTAGCTATAACACCGTAAACGCCGTGGTTTCGACCAAAGACTGCAATTAAACCAATAATAACTCCAGCATAAAAGTAGCGTTTGTAAGTTGGTTTTACTATTAAATAAGTAAGATTTATAATATGAAATATTGATAATGAAATATCAAATAATTTATGACGTGGAAACATCCATATTATAATAATAAATGCTGATGTTAGTAAAAAACAACTTTGGTGATTATTCGTAGTTTTTGTTAATAACATTAATCCCGCGAATAAACCAATAGTTTGAAATATACTAACAGAGATTCTCAACATCATTACCCCATTATCACCTAAGACCCTCATTATTACTGACGACCAATAGTATCTACCAGGATCATATGATATAAAATCAAGTATAGGGACCTCTCCTTGACTTACTCGCTGAACTGCATACCATAACAACCCTTCATCACGTATATTAAAACCTATAGAACCTTGAAAAATAAATATGAAAAATATTAGAGATCCAGCCAAGGTAAACACTTTTAATTGGACGGGTACTTTTTTTAACAATGAATTATAGTTTATGTTGTTGGGCATCGAATCGATATATAAACCCTATTTAAAATAAATATTTTGTTTTTCTATTTGCCAATACAAAAACCAGAAAATATCTTTCCTAACAAATCTTCCGTTGTGAATTCACCAGTAATTTCACTCAATATTTGCTGTGCAACCCTCAGATCTTCCGCAATTAATTCAGGGGTATTTAATTCATTCAATTGGTTCTGGGCAGAATTGATTGATATGTTGGCATTAATAAGGCCATTTATATGCCGTCGTCGAGCATTGAAAACGTCTTCTACGTTTTCTCGATAGCCCATTGATTCTTTGAGATGCTCATTTAAAAACTGTGTTCCCGCCCCAGTCTTTAGGGATAGATAGATAATGGGTTCGGGGCCTAGATTAGATATATGAGGATTATCTATAGTCAAGTCAATCTTGTTGTATATTCTCGTCACAGGGATTTTTTTTGGAAACCATTCGTGGTCAAAATGTTCTAAATCAGGGTAGAAATGATCTACCACCCATAGAATTCGATCCGCTTTTTCAATCTCGGCTTTAGCTCTTCTAATTCCCTCTTTTTCGATTTCATCCTCACTGTTTCTCAATCCTGCCGTGTCGATTATATGCAGTGGCATACCATCGATAGTTATTGATTCTCGAAGTATGTCACGAGTAGTACCTTCTTTATCAGTCACGATTGCTGCTTCTCGTCCAGCGAGAAAATTCAGCAAGGTAGATTTTCCAGAATTAGGCTTGCCTGCGATAACTACAGTCATTCCTTCTCTAAGTAGAAACCCCTGCTTAGACGACTTCAAAATAGATTCGATACTATTAGTCATTTGTATCAATCTTCTTTCTACGCCTCCGTCACTTAGAAAATCAATATTCTCGTCAACAAAATCAATTGAAGCTTCTACATAGGTGCGTAGTTCGATTAATTCATTAACAATTTCATTTACTTTTTCTGAAAATAAACCTTGTATCGCGTTCTGAGCAGAACGTACAGCTTGCTCAGTACTGGCGTCGATAAGATCTGCGACTGCTTCCGCTTGAGTTAGATCAATTTTGCCGTTAAGAAATGCGCGTTCTGTAAATTCACCAGGGCGCGCCATACGGGTATTTGATGAAAGAAATCTTTGGAGAATCATGTCTAATACCACACGACCTCCGTGACCCTGGTATTCCAAAATGGATTCGCCAGTATAGGAGCGAGGTGCTGGGTAAAAGATTGCAATACCCCTATCGATTATCGAACCTTTATCATCCAATATAGGTAGGACGGTTGCGGTTCTTGGGTCTGGAACTTTGCCAAGGATTTTATAACATAGTGATTCAATATTAGGGCCAGAAACCCGGACTATTCCTACTCCTCCTTTGCCTGGTGCAGTTGCAATTGCTGCAATGGTTTCTGTCTTATTCAGTTGAATATCCACGTTCTATTGATCGAGTTATATACCACTGCTGACAAATAGAAAGACTATTGTTGACCACCCAATATAAAACCAAACCGGCTGGAAAAAACAGAAAAAATACCGTAAATATTATTGGAAATAATTTCATTACCTTTTCTTGAATAGGATCAACAGGCGTAGGATTCAATCTTTGTTGAATCCACATGGAAACACCCATTAGTAGCGGTAATATAAAGAACGGATCCTTTACTGAAAGATCGTCTATCCATAACATAAAAGGCGCATGC
This sequence comes from uncultured Methylococcaceae bacterium, assembly GCA_964528035.1. Taxonomy (GTDB): domain Bacteria; phylum Pseudomonadota; class Gammaproteobacteria; order Methylococcales; family UBA1147; genus CAZGQY01. Next base: position 12,576 of record CAZGQY010000012.1, read on the forward strand.
CGTAATTCCACCGTTTCAATAAGAACCCAATAAAGCGAAATAAATACGGGAATTTGAACAAGAATGGGTAAACACCCGCCCAATGGATTGACTTTTTCTGCACGATAAAGGTTCATCATTTCCTGATTAAACCTGGGTTTATCGTCTTCGTATCGCTCCTTAATAGCCTGTAATTTCGGTTGCAATCTACGCATTTTAGCCATCGAGCGATAACTCTTTTCAGAAAGCTTAAAGAAAATTGCTTTGATGACCAGAGTAACTAACATAATAGCTACCCCCCAATTCTTTACATATTCATGAAAATTGTCCAATAGCCAGAAAATGGGTTTACCAATAAAAGTAAGTACACCATAATCTACCGTTAATTCAAGTCCTTGAGCAGTTTTTTCCATTTCCTTTTGAATCTTAGGACCGGCATATAAAGTCGAACTGAACATTCGTTCCGACCCTGGTTGAACATCAAACTGTGGACCGTATGAACCAATTACAAATACGTTATCTGGCAATGCAATGCTATAAAATCGATTTTTATGACTCTCAGGTGGTACCCAAGCAGCCAAAAAATAATGCTGGATCATTGCACTCCATCCACCTTTAGTATCACGACTCAATTTTTCATCTCGCATATCATCGAATGATACTTTTTCGTATTTCTGATCCTCTGTATAAAGTACACCTCCCGTATAAGTACGAATAAACATTGAGGTATCACCAGAAGGTACTACTCTTTGCAGTTGATTGTACTGGCCTCCGCTCCATACTCGATCTGAATTATTTTTTACAACCTGCTCCAATTCTATTGCGTGGCTACCACGATTAAATATAAAGGTACTAACCACCTCAATACCGAAATCATTTGTCCACCTAAGAGGGACTATAAGCTGATTCTCTCCCGGGGCTAATTGGTAATCTTCTTTATCGAATTGATAAACACTATGATGATTGGGAGCAAACCCCTTTGCGGATCTAAACCCGCTCTGAGCAATAAACCAATCAATTTTAGTATTATTTAATAATTTCAAGGGTATATCTGGTGTTTCTTTCTCCACTGGATACTCAAGCATATCCAATAAAATCAAAGAGCCAGAAGAATCTATTTCTAAATTTATTTTATCTGTAGAAACTTTTATCGTTTTTTCAGCCAGTTCGATACTGGAAACTATTTCTTCAGTATGACTCTCTTCACTTAGTATATTCGTAGGATCAGTCGAACTTGAAGGTAAATCTTCTACCTGCACAGTCTCTTGGGATAAGTCTGATTGTGTTGACTCCACAATAGGTACAACCTTCTTTGGGCCATAGTCATATTCCCAATATATCGATAGCTGATAGAGTATGAAACCTAACAAAACTACAAGAACGAACCTCATATTATCCATTGCGATTACCAAATTTTTCAGGGACATTATCGATACCACCAGGATGAAACGGGTGACATCTTATTATTCTTATTATACTAAGGTAGGTACCACGAAACGCACCAAATCTTTGCAGAGCAAGCAAAGCATAATTCGAACAAGTGGGATAAAAGCGACAACTACGACCCATCCACGGGCTTAATACCAGTTGATATGCTTTTATAAGAAATATTAAAACTTTTTGCATTTGCGCTTCAGTAGAAAATAATAACAGAATGTAAAAAAGATAAATTTGACTTCACATTATCTGTATAATTTTTCCCAAATAGGTACGAACAGTTCAGTATTTTTGCTTGAAATTGGTAACGATTCGGCCCCTTTTCTAGCTATAAAAACGATATCCAAGTTTTCTATATCGTGACTATTGATTCGAAAACTTTCGCGAATTAAACGCTTTATATAGTTTCTTGTGACGGCTTTTTTCGCTACCTTTTTTGAAATTGCTAAACCCAGACGGGCATGCGGCAAACCATTTGACTTTGCAAGTACTGTGAAATACCTACTCGATATTTTAGTTGGATTCTTAAATACGAATTTGTAGTCACAAGGCCTATTAAGCCTGTGGTCACGTGTAAAAAAGCTACTTTGCTGCACCAAAAATATTATACAGCTAGTTTTGCCCGTCCTTTAGCTCGTCTAGCATTAATAATCTGGCGACCACTTTTAGTGCTCATTCTTGCCCTAAAACCGTGAGTACGTACACGCTTGATTTTACTCGGTTGGAATGTTCTCTTCATTTCATGTAAACCCTAACGATTGGTATGTAAAACTGTTAACAAAAGGTTTTCAATTCTACTTTGTTTATCTAATTATTGTCAATGCTGTGGTTCCCGTTAGGATCAGGTATAGTACCAATTCTTAGATAGATATTAAAAAATCATTCGGTACAAATATAGCGAATATTATAGTCATAAATTATTAATAAATAAGGAATATTTAAAAATATAATCTAAATGATAATTTACGTGAATCGCGTTATTATCGTGTAAAAGAGTGAACAATTACTTTTTTCAACAATTACGACCTGAAATATCTCGAAATCGTTTGTGTCTTGTCTGTTTTTTAGATTGGATACATTTTCGGTATTGAGCATAGGAACCCCTATATGAGCACTCTTTGGAATTATTGCATCAAAAAACTTGAAGAAGAAATTCCCGGACAACAATTTAACACCTGGATTAGACCGTTACAAGCAATCGAAAAAGAACCGGAACTCAAACTTCTTGCACCTAACAGGTTTGTACTGGATTGGGTAAAAGAACACTATCTGAGTCGAATCGAAGAAACCATAGCAGTATCCACAAAAATTGTGTGGAATGTAAATCTTCAAATTGGCACACGGAATCCTGGTCCAGAAAAACAAGTTAAAAAATCACTTACGTCTGTAAAGAAAACAGCTTCTGAAAAAAAACCTGCACCAAGTAACCTTAATTCTGCATTTGTATTTGATACGTTTGTTGAGGGTAAATCGAATCAATTGGCAAAAGCAGCTGCTATTCAGGTCGCTGAAAATGTTGGTAGAGCTTATAACCCGTTATTCATTTATGGCGGTGTAGGACTCGGAAAAACTCATTTAATGCATGCTGTTGGAAATATGATTATTGAGCATTCCCCTTCAGCCAAAATTTGTTATTTACATTCGGAAAAATTTGTAGCTGATATGGTAAATGCTTTACAACACAATACCATTCACGCATTTAAAGCGCATTATCGAAACGTTGATGCTCTTTTAATCGACGACATTCAATTTTTTGCTAGAAAAGAACGCTCACAAGAAGAATTTTTTCATACATTCAACACACTACTGGAAAATAAACATCAAATAATATTAACTTGTGATCGATATCCAAAAGAAGTAAAAGGTCTAGAAGAAAGATTAAAATCCAGGTTCGGATGGGGATTACCTATCGCCATTGAACCCCCAGACCTTGAAACCAGGGTAGCTATATTAATCAATAAATCGAAATTGGCAGGAAATGAATTATCAAATGAGGTCGCTTTTTTTATTGCTAAAAGAATTCGATCAAATGTTCGAGAGTTAGAAGGTGCTTTAAGAAGGATTATTGCTAATGCACATTTCACGGGTCAACCAATAACAATAGGCTTCGCGAAAGAAGCACTTAGAGATCTGATTGCATTACAAGATAAACTGGTAAATATTGAAAATATACAAAAAACAATAGCTGACTACTATAAAATTAGAGTATCTGATCTGCTTTCTAACAAACGTACAAGGTCTATTGCACGACCAAGACAAATAGCTATGGCCTTAGCTAAAGAACTTACTAACCAAAGTTTACCAGAGATAGGACAATCTTTCGGTGGAAGAGATCATACAACAGTATTGCATGCCTGTAGAAAAATTGCAGAACTAAGGGACAGTGATATAAAAATTTCTGAAGATTACTTAAACCTGTATAGAACACTGTCGAATTAATGTGTGTAGACTGTGGATAATTATGTCAAAAATAATATCATCTAACTTATCCACATTTTTTATACAGTTCTACGACTAGTTATCAACAGTTTTATTTTTACATAATTCATTGAATTAGAATTATTTATTTCAATATTACGACTTAATAACAGGTCTTATTATAGTAATAAATTAAAATATATATTATGTTATTTATTATAGACAGAGAACCTTTCTTGGATGGGCTTCAACATATTTCTTCCGTCATAGAAAAAAAACAAACAATACTGATATTATCTAATGTCATTCTTAGTGCCTCGAATAATAGCCTTGTATTAAGGGGTAGTGATCTTGAAATACAGTTAGTTATTAAATTACCTGTAATATTGAAAGAATCAGGAAATATTACAGTATCTATAGAAAAATTACTTAATATTGTTCGAAATTTGAAAGAATTATCTAAAATTACTTGTCAGCTTAAAGAAAATATTTTTTGTATTTCATCATCTAGAAGTCGCTTTCAATTAAGTACTTTGGATCCTGTTAATTATCCCGAATTTTCCCTTCAAAGTTATTCCAATAAATTCAAAGTATCGACAAAAATATTTCATAATATACTTGCGAAAACATACTTTTGTATGGCAATACAAGATGTAAGATATTTTTTAAACGCTGTAATGCTTGAGATATCAGATCATGAAATAAAAGCGGTTGCATCAGATGGTCATAGGTTAGCGATATGTTCCAGAGAAGAGGAGAATCTAACAGAACACCCACAACAATTACTTATTCCTAGAAAAAGTGTTAGTGAACTTATTCAGTTACTAGATAAAATAGATACCTCTGCTGATATCGATACAGGTGAAGGTAATTTAAGGTTGACTATAGAAGGTTTTCAATTCTTTACAAAATTAATAGACGGTAAATTTCCAAATTTTATTGACGTATTTTCCGAAGAAAGATCAAAAAAAATAATCTTAGCTACTAAAGTTATAAAAGAAGCGGTAACGAGAGTTATGGTTTTATCGCATGAAAAAAACAGAGGGATTACTTTTACGTTCTCAGAAAATTTACTAAGCATAAATACTATTAATAGTATAAAAGAAAAAGGGAATGAAGAATTAGATATAAGTTACTTAGAAACAAATTTCGAAGTTGATCTAAATTGTAATTATGTTCTTGAAGCACTTAATAATATTGAATCTGAGAATGTTTTAATTTCATTTGGTAATTCTTCAAATATATGTTTCTTTCAGAATCCTGACGATAATGGACTAATTTATATCGTTATGCCTCAACATATTTAAGGTTTTTAGATTGGAAAATATTTTTTAATAAAATGGGGTTAAATCATTTAATTATTAACAATATTAGGAATATCAATAATGCCTCGATAACGCCAAATAAGAATTTTAATTTAATCTTTGGTAAAAATGCCAGTGGTAAAAGCTCTTTTTTAGAAGCAATCTACATCCTAGGAACTGGAAATTCTTTTAGGACTAATAAACTCCATGAATTCATTGCATTTGAAAAAGATAATTGTTTAGTAAGTGGAAATGTAGATTTAGATTTACAGAACAACACTCAGATGGGTATTTCGTTCTCAAACTCTGAGAGAATAATTAAAATAGATAGTATTAAATATTACACTAGAGCTGCTCTTGCTCAGAAGTTACCTCTCCAAATAATTTATCCCGGTAGTAATCAAATAATTGAAGGCTCACCTAAAATTAGAAGACAATTTTTAGATTGGGGAATATTTCATTTAATACCTCAATATTTTTCAGAATGGAATCGGTATAGACGGGCTTTAAATCAGAGAAATGCATTATTAAAATCTAAAGATTTTTCTGACATGGAAATCTGGGACAGAGAACTTAGCATATGCGGTACAATAGTAACTAATCATAGAATAGAATACCTAAAGAAATATAAACAATATTTGCTGAATATATGTAAAACCTTTTTACCAAATAAGGATATCCAGATTAAATTTAATTGCGGTTGGAAAACTTTCAAGACATTTGAAGAAATATTAATTGAAGATCGAGCTAGAGATATTAAGTTTGGTTTTACACATAGTGGACCTCATCGTTGTGATTTAGATATATTGGTCAACGGTACTCTGGCAAAATCTTTTTGCTCCAGGGGGCAAATAAAACTTCTAGTTTTAGCGATCAAACTTGCACAAATCAATTTGCAAACCAAAATAAAAAATCAATTCGGCTGTTTGTTAATCGATGATTTTTGTTCGGAGTTAGATAAAAACAATAGCGATATATTGATTAAGTATATTATGGATCTAAACTTACAATGTTTTATTACTGCAATTGATAAAATAGAAATTACTAATTTCTACAATGAGAATACAACCATGTTCCACGTGGAACATGGTTTAATTAGTACCATGACAAGATAGGATTATTGATGAATGACGACAACGATCTTGAATATGACAGTTCGAATATTAAAGTTCTAAAAGGTCTTGATGCTGTTAGAAAACGGCCAGGGATGTATATTGGTGATACGGACGATGGATCCGGGCTGCATCACTTGGTATTTGAAGTCGTTGATAATTCAATTGATGAAGCACTCGCGGGGTATTGCAACGAAATCACGATTATTATTCATTCTGATAACTCTATCACTGTATCAGATGACGGTAGAGGAATTCCTGTAGATATCCACAAGGATGAAGGCCGCTCCGCTGCGGAAGTAATAATGACTGTACTTCATGCAGGCGGAAAATTTGATGATAACGCATATAAGGTGTCAGGTGGCTTACACGGGGTAGGAGTCTCTGTAGTAAATGCTCTATCTGAAAAATTAATATTAACTATCAAAAAAAATGGAAGTGTTTATCAGCAAACTTATAAATTAGGTGAACCAGAATCTCCACTAGCCGTAATAGGGGATACAGATACAAATGGAACTACGATATTTTTTAAACCCAGCCTAAATATTTTTAGTAATACAGAGTTTCATTATGATATTTTAGCAAAACGCCTAAGAGAATTGTCATTTTTGAATTCAGGTGTAAAAATTACATTAATTGAAGAAGCTACCGGTCGAGAAGATAAATTCCAGTTCGAAGGCGGTATAAAAGCTTTTGTTGATCACCTTAACAGAAATAAAAATCCTCTTTTCAAAGAAGTAATATTCATTAATGCAGAGAAAGATGATGTAGTGGTAGATATAGCACTACAGTGGAACGACTCTTACCAAGAGAATATATTTTGCTATACGAATAATATTCCTCAAAAAGATGGTGGTACTCATTTGGCAGGGTTTCGATCCGCACTGACTCGTACTATAAATCAATATATTGATTCTATAAGTTCTTTAAAAAAGCAAAAAGTAAATACCGCAGGTGATGATGCGAGAGAAGGTTTAACAGCAGTTCTTTCGGTAAAGGTGCCCGATCCGAAATTTTCATCACAAACTAAAGATAAGTTAGTATCTTCCGAGATCAAATCAATTGTTGAATCAGTTTTAGGACAAAATCTTCACGATTATTTGATGGAGAATCCAAATTCAGCTAAATTAATAGCTGGGAAAATGATGGAAGCTGCAAGAGCAAGAGATGCAGCTCGAAAAGCCAGGGAAATGACTCGAAGAAAAACTGCTCTCGATATTGCCGGCTTGCCAGGTAAGCTAGCGGATTGTCAGGAAAAGGATCCTGAAAAATCTGAATTATTTATTGTGGAAGGGGATTCAGCTGGTGGTTCTGCAAAACAAGGACGAGACAGAAAAACTCAGGCAATACTTCCACTTAAAGGAAAAATATTAAATGTAGAAAGAGCTAGATTTGATCGAATGCTTTCTTCTGAGGAAGTGGGTACGTTAATTACTGCACTTGGATGTGGAATAGGTAGAGAGGAATATAATATAGTAAAATTACGTTATCATAGAATAATAATTATGACGGACGCGGATGTAGATGGTTCTCATATTAGAACGCTTTTACTTACTTTTTTTTATAGACAATTTCCGGAATTAATTGAAAGGGGACATATATATATTGCCCAACCTCCTTTGTATAAAATAAAAAAAGGAAAACAAGAGCAATATGCTAAAGACGATATAGAACTTAACGAATATTTGCTACAGATATCGTTGGCGAAGGCTGAGCTAATTACAGATAAAAATTCCCCACCAATCGCTGGACGTGGATTAGAACAGCTTATTAAAGATTATATAAAAATAATAGACATTGTAACCAGGTATAAACATCGTTATGGAGAAGATGTTCTCCAGTCGTTGAATCAGCTAAATAAGCTCGATAGTTCTAATTTTCTTGATGTTTCCCATTTAAAAGATTGGTCAATAAAATTAGAAGAAGAATTGAATAACCAATTTGGTAAGTCTGCAATCTACGATGTATTACCTACTATTGGTGAAGATCGGATTATGAATATAAAAATAATTAAGAGGAAACATGGTAATTTGAAGACTATTAATGTACCTGAATTCTTTTTTAGAAGTAAAGATTATTTTCGTATTATGGAGTTTGGTAAAGATACCAACGATCTATTTGGAAATAATACGACTGCTAAAATAGGTGATAAAATTAATAGTATAAATGGATTTAAAGATTTGTACGCCTTTCTAATGGAAGAAGCCAAAAAAGGACAACATATACAGAGGTATAAAGGACTAGGAGAAATGAATCCCGATCAATTGTGGGAGACTACCCTGGATTCTGCATCAAGGATTCTTTTAAAAGTTAATATAGAAGACGCTATTGCTGCAGATGAGGTATTTACTACATTAATGGGTGAAGAAGTGGAGCCAAGAAGAGAATTTATAGAAAAAAATGCACTTCAGGTTGCTAACTTAGATATTTAGTAAGATAATTTTTTATGTTCTCTTATCTGGATTTAATTAAAGATATACTCAATAAGGGTGTCGAAAAACCTGATAGGACCGGTACAGGAACGTTAAGTGTATTCGCTCGACAGCTTAGATTTGATTTATCTGCTGGGTTTCCTATCGTTACTACAAAAAAACTTCACCTAAAATCCGTGATATATGAATTACTTTGGTTTTTAAATGGCGAAACGAATATAAAATTTCTTAAAAATAATGGTGTTTCAATATGGGATGAATGGGCTGATGACAATGGGGAGTTAGGAGATGTATATGGGAAACAATGGCGTTCATGGGGAACAAAAGAAGGAGCTACAATTGATCAAATTAATAATGTTCTAGAACAAATAAAGTCCCAACCTTATTCAAGACGGCTATTAGTTAGCGCATGGAATGTAGCCTACATCGATAATATGGCCTTACCACCCTGCCATTATTCATTTCAGTTTTATATCGCAAATAAAAAATTATCTTGTATATTTAACATGAGATCCGTAGATGTTTTCCTCGGATTGCCCTTTAATATCGCTAGTTATGCTTTACTCACACATATGATTGCTCAGCAATGTGGCCTGGAAGTTGGCGAACTGATATTCTCTGGGGGGGATGTTCATTTATATAATAATCATATAGAACAAGCAAAAATACAAATTCAACGAAAACCTTTCGAATCGCCTTCTTTAAAAATTGCCAGATTACCAGATGATATATATTCATACCAATATGAAGATTTTTCTTTAAAAGGGTATAAATGTCATCCTCACATTGTAGCTAAAATATCTGTTTAGATTTAATTTATGTTTCACGTGAAACATTTTAAATTTTCGTATGAAACTTTCTATTATTGTAGCCAAAGCTACTAACAATATAATTGGTCGGGATAATGATTTACCCTGGCACCTACCAGAAGATCTTCAATATTTTAAAAAAATCACAATGGGTAAACCGATTTTAATGGGACGAAGGACTTTTGAATCAATAGGTCGAGTACTTCCAGGTAGAATAAACGTGGTTATCACTAAAGATAAAGAGTTTATATACGATGATGTAAGTATCTACCATAGCATCGAGGACACTTTAGAAGCTTTATCTTTGTTTAAAGAAGTATTTATTATTGGAGGCGAAAGTTGTTATCAACAATTTCTAGAGTATACGGATAGGCTATACATCACTCAAATAAATAGGGATTTTGAGGGTGATACATATTTTCCAGAAATTCAGCTAGATGATTGGATAGAGATAATCAGAAAAGATTTTCCTGAGACTAAAGAGAGAAATTTTTCATACAGCTTTTTAATCTATGAAAGAAATAAAAAACTAAGCAGTCATTTATAAGCAATATATTTTATGTTTGAATAAGCTTATAGATCTATACATTCAACCCAAACTGGGTTCATAGTATCAAGATTTATTGCGGTTAAACGACCTCCCCATACACAACCTGTATCTAAGCCGATTACATTATTCTCATTTATAAAACCCAGGCTGGACCAATGGCCAAACAATATTTTTTCGGATGTATTTAATCTATTAGGATGACGAAACCAGGGTATTAGGTTATTGGCTTGGGTTCCCGGTTTGCCTTTATTCTTAAGATCAATTGCCCCGTTTATTTTACAATACCTCATACGTGTGAGCGCATTAACAATGAATTTCCATCGTTCCCAGCCTGATAGCTCTTCAGTCCATTGTTGTGGTGAATTACCGTACATATGGTTAAAAAATTGAATAAAAGTTTCCTGATTCGTATCTGATTGTATTATATTTTCTATTTCCAAGGCATAATTTTTAGCACTTTTAATATTCCATTGTGGAGGTATACCTGCATGAACAATAATCCATCCATCCTCAGAATGGATCAGTGGATTAAATCGTAACCAATTTAAAAGTTCTAGTCTGTCATTAGCATTTAATATGTCATCGATCGTATCTTTATTATTGAGTTTTTTACCAGTGTAATAAGTTGCCAGAAGATGGAGATCATGGTTACCTAATACACTGACTGCACAATCACCTAGACTCTTAATGAATCGTAGGGTTTCAAGAGATTTGGGTCCTCTATTAACTAAATCGCCACTAAATAATAGTTTATCTTTATCTCTATTGAAATCGATATTTTCTAAGAGTTTCAATAAACTTAAAAAACATCCCTGAATATCGCCAATTGCATAAATTGCCATATATTTGATAATTTGAAATATAAGGTTTATTGGTAAATAAAATAGCGGACTGTTTATCTTTCTAAGGTATTGTAATGGAATATGGGAGGATCTTTTCAGTTAAAGATAATTCCAATTTATTACAATTGCATAATAATTTTTATTTGCCGCATTATTATTTTATTTATAGACTAAAAATTATTATTAGTTTTTCGAACAGTGTATAAATAGACAGAATATATTTCCAGTAGGATTATCTCATCTATGCTTTACATAATGATTACTCTGAAAAGACTATCCAAGGAATATTCTAATGCGCTTTAAGCAAAAGTTGGTTATCTGTTTATTAACAATATACACTTCTATTAGTTACCCACAAACAGCCCAGGATTTATTTACAGCTGCGTCTAAAGGGGAACTTTATTCTGTTGAAGAATATCTTAAACAAGGCTTGGATGTAAATTTAAAAACATCGACTGGTCGTACTCCTATGATGGGTGCATCTTCATTTGGCAATATACGAATAGTCAGGTTACTGTTAGCTTATGGTGGTGATTTAAATATTGCGGATAATCGAGGAATAACACCTCTGATGGATGCAACAATGAACGGCCATACAAATGTAGTTAAATTTTTAATTTCTAGTGGCGCGGATGTAAATGCAAAAGACGCTAAAGGTGTATCAGTTCTATCAATAGCAAAGAAATTAGATGATAAAAATATTGTGAGTTTATTAGAAAAATCTGGTGCAAGCGATGAAGAACCGGAGGTCGATAATGGCTCAGAGGAGCAAGCTAAGGAATAAACAAAAGAACCGGTTTGAGTGGGTTAGGGGTGTCATAATGCTAGTGATACCTATTAGAAATATTTTGGTAGTACCTTGCGTATATAAAAATAATAGGAGAATTCTTAATTTAACGGCAACTATTCAACGACAATTTTTCCGAGGGTGCAAGCCTTTGATTGTTCGGGCTTCGGCAACAGGGACGTTGCAGCAGAGCTTACATAGATTTATTCACCCGTCCCGAACAATCAAAGGTTTACACCCTAACGATAAAACTCGCTGAGCAGATACATTTAATGTAAATATTGGCGAAGATGTGGCCATTGATCATTTAGGTTTCTGCGACTAAGTGTTTTCAGAATAGCTTACGCGAACGCATAACCACACACGATTAAATATACTGATGATTTCCACCATAACCAGAAATATTACTGAGTAGATACAACTCAATAAAGATAATCAGAAATATTATTTTGTATTCAGATTAATTAGGAAAAAATTTTGCATATTCATATTTCAGGAATTTGCGGTACATTTATGGGTGGTGTAGCGCTACTTGCCAAACAGATGGGACATCAAGTCAGTGGTTCAGATGAAAATATCTATCCGCCAATGAGTACTCAGTTAGAGGAAAATGGCATCATTTTAATGAAAGGATATAATTCAAAAAATTTAGAATATAAACCAGATCTTGTCGTTATCGGTAATGCTCTATCAAGAGGAAACCCGGAAATAGAAGAAATATTAAATCAGGGCTTTCCCTACATATCGGGTCCTCAGTGGTTAGGTGAGTATTGTTTAAAAGATCGCTGGGTGCTGGCTGTCGCTGGAACTCATGGTAAAACAACAAGTAGCAGTATGCTTGCCTGGATACTGGAATATGCCGATTTAAATCCTGGATTTTTAATTGGTGGCATACCCCTGAATTTTGGCCTTTCTGCTCGATTAGGTGAAAAATCTGGATATTTTGTGGTGGAAGCAGATGAGTATGATACGGCTTTTTTCGATAAACGCTCAAAATTTGTTCATTATCATCCAAGGACGCTTGTAATCAATAATCTTGAATATGATCATGCAGATATATTTCCAGATATTGAATCAATTAAACGTCAGTTTCATCATCTGTTAAGAACAGTGCCTGGTAATGGTCTTATCATTTCCCCGAATAATGATATTAACCTTAAGGCGATGTTTGAAATGGGTAGCTGGACTGGTATGGAGTATACGGATTTAGATACGGATACGTCCGCAGATTGGTCTGTAAAGCTAAATAGCGCAGATTGTTCCAGTTACGATGTATATTACAAAAATGTGTTCTCTGGAACAATTGGATGGGAGCTGACCGGAGAGCATAATGTGTATAACGCTTTATCCGCTATAGCAGCGGCTAAACATGTAGGTGTAAATCCTGATACTGCGACAAAGGCTCTTAATGAATTCAAGAATGTGAAGAGGCGAATGGAAATTAGAGCGGTTGTAAATGGCATTACTATTTACGAAGATTTTGCCCATCATCCCACAGCAATTGAAACGACTCTAAAAGGTTTAAGGGCTAAGGTAAAAACAAACAGAATAATCGCTATTCTTGAAACACGTTCGAATACCATGCGTTCCGGATATCATGCCGATACACTGCCAGAAGCATTAAAATCCGCTGATATCGCAATTGTATATCAGCCTCCTGGGAATGAATCATCGATTAACTTAGAAAAGAATATGGGAAACATTTTAAGTATTAACTCGATTGATGCAATCGTGGAAACTTTAAAGCTGGAATCCAAAAGGGGTGACACCCTTATTTTTATGAGCAATGGTAGTTTTTCAGGTATTTACGACCTGGTAGAGGCCGCTTTAAGGTAGAGATAGGAATCGTTACAAATTAGATATAAACATAGGTGATTCAATTAAAATGATACCAGTACACTAAATTAAAGGCTCTGTTCGCGTTCGTTGTTAGTACCCAATGAATACGCGCTATGTTGATATTCTTCTGAAACTGGAAATTTTCAATAGAGCTTAGAGAAGGTGTAGTGCGCGTCCAAAAAATCCGATGGCTTGAAAACCGACCCCGAAACAACTGAGTAAATCATTGAAATATTATAAAGCGGGCGAAAAGAAACGAAACACGGGGGAATACTGCGATCAAAGTGATTACCGAGTTTCGTCCTCAACACCAACCTATATTTTTATTTCTGAATAGTGATTTCATTAAGCAAGAATCCCTAATGGGTTTGATGGAGGTGTATAGCCAGGTAAAACAGAACCAATCCCTGTGTTATTTCCTAAATGGTTCGCAGTAATCTCTGCAAATATATCCCGGTATTCTACCGTATGAGCCAGGTAGCGTCCTCGGTATAACTGATTAGCTAATAGGCCAGGCCATTCACCATGTATACCGCCTTTGACACCATGACCTACAGCAAACCAGCAAGCAGCATTACCATGATCAGTCCCGGCACTTGCGTTTTCCATTGCTGTCCGGCCAAATTCAGTTATTGTTAAAATAACGACGTTATTCATAAGATTACCAAGGTCATTGTATATAGCTGCTATTCCATTAGCGTAGTCTGTAAATCTATTTGCCTGGTTGCCGGTAGCACCACCCTGGTTGGAATGTGTATCCCAACCTCCAATATTAATGGTCGCTATTTCTAAACCAACATCTTCTTTGATTAATTGCGCAACTTGCTTTAATTGGCGCCCGTAACCCGATGAGGGATAAGTTGCACCCCCTGATGGTTGATAATTTTCGGTATCTATTTGGCTTAGAACCTTTAAATTGTCAAGCATCACCTGTCCATGCTCATGCAAAAGATAGCGGTTATGATCGTTGGGATTGATCGGTTGTCCAATGACCTTTTCCATACGATTTAGAAAATCATCCGAGAACCGCGAATTAAAATTAAAATTATTAATATCGCTAATAGTTGCTACAGAGGCATCCCCACGCAAAGAGTGAGCCAGTCCTCCAAAACTAACTGCACGTAGTACACCAGATTGAGAAAATGATTCAAGATGTCGATTAAGCCATCCATCGGTCAACCCAGTAGAAACAACACCACTTTCTATAAAATCCTGACTGCTGAAATGGGATCTGGATGCATTGCTATAGTGAACGGTTGGTAATATGGCTAAATGGTTATTGTCGAAAATGGGTAACAAGGGTGCCAATGCAGGGTGAAGGCCGAAAAAACCATCCAGATCTATTGCAGAACCGGCACCAGTACCTGGTCGACTAATACCGATCGTTGGCCTCAGGTTGTAGTATTCATCATCTCCATGGGGTACGAGTGCATTCAGTCCATCGCACCCACCTCGTTTAAATATAACAACCAGTGATTTTCCTGTCGCGGCATGAGCTTCACGCAAAACCGGGTTTAAAGGGTTTTTATACAAAAATGTTGACCCGGCAACAGGAGCGGCCAGTAGATAACGGAGAATATCTCTTCTGATCATGTCTTTATCTCCTATTGCAGTTGATAACTTGGGAAATTGGAAACAAGGGCTATTAGCTCTCGTAAACGGTGATCTGTTTCTTCATCGTTGATATCGAAAGGAACGGTTCCGCCTTTTGTAAGTATTTCAGTTGCCTCGTTCCATTCTAACTTTGAATAATCATTCGCAAGTAGGGTATCAAATAGATAGCCAACAACAGCATCACTGGTTTCATATCCTCTACTAAGAAAATAGTTTTTTGTATCCTCTATATGAGTTCGATAGGAAACACTTCTATTACTTGCGATATTGGTTGATATTAATAACCGTTGGAATAGTTGATTAGAATTGGTCCATTTTTCACCGATTTCGGCCCAACCTGTTGGAACAGGGTAATAAAAAAGTTTCATCCCCATTGATTCCATACCCTTACGCATATCACTGAGGGAAGCGGTACCTTCAAAATTTCTGGCCAGACCCACAGTAAATTCAAATGGAGTTTTTGTCTTATTGTGGAAGCTGGATCGAGCTAAAAATTCAGCCGAATGAAAGATTGAATTGAGTACAATTGCTATTTGATCAGGCTTATTCATGTTCGCTAGAAATGTAGAAGCACAATCAGTTATTGTCAATTCTGCCGGTGTATCTGATACAAATACCTGCAATAGCTTAGTACAAATAAATCGAGCGGTAGATGGGTGTTCTGAGAGAATATCCAGAACTTGCAGACCACCTTGCATACCCAAACCAGCAGGTATAATTTCACCTAGAACGATTTTTTGATCATCATCATGTCGAGATCCGCTAAATTCGAATTCTCCGTCGGATACTCGCCAACCTGTGAACACTCTTGCTACTTCTACGATGTCCTGAGGTATATAACCACCATTTACACCCATGGTCATTAGTTCTAGCAATTCTCTTGAATAATTTTCGTTGGGTTCTTCCTTTCTACTGGAGGCATTATCCAGATATTTCATCATGGCCGGACTGGTAGCACTAACTTCAAGTAGATCTCTGAAGCGACCCAGTGCGTTTACGCGAAAACTTTGATTTTCACTGAATTCGTGGCCCACATTTCCGACCTTTTTCAAATCGGTGTTGAAATGATTGTCCCAGAACCAGGTCATAACTTCGCGCAATTGCCACTTACTGTATAAGGCATGGGCGAGTTGGTATGCCTGGAGATCACTGCCAGAATCCACTTCGCCTATATCAGCGAGTTTACTGCTAAGAATATCGCTATCTTGACCGTTCGGGTTCAATTGTTCGGTGATATAAGTTTCTACGCCTTGACTGCGTACTTGACGTAACAAATTAGGTGTCACACCAAAAGTTATACGTTTAATTAAATGTACCGCGTCTTCGGTGACCGGAATTACATTCAGATTCAGTAATTTCGTATTTACGTTGCCGCTCACGTCCGATGCTTCTATGGTTACAATAATGGTGTTACCACTGCTAACAGCATCCGCAGGAAAAGCCCATTTGCCAGAAGATTCGGATATTTGCAAAGGTACTTGATTTGCAACTCGACCCAGTACGGGGTCGTCAATACTTGCTAAAAGTTTTTCTACACCTGTGTTATCACTGACTGTGCCGGAAATCAAAAATCCAGTGTCAATGACTGTATCGTCGTCAGCATGTGATGTTATTTGCAGATCGGGTTCATCAGCGTCATTGATGACCTGTAAGTTTAATGTGCGCATTGTTTGGTTTTGTGAAGGATCGCTTGCTGTTACGACTACATTGACAGTATTGTCCGCGGTAATCATATTTGCAGCGACCTTAGCGCTCCAGGATCCATTAATATAGCTGGCGTTTACAAGGGATTGACCAACAGTAGGATCATTAACAGAAACGACAATGCTGGCAATTGACTCATTATCGTTCGCAGTCCCTCTTAACAAAAAGCCAGCATCGGCGATATTGGTTCCGTTTGTGGGTGATGAGATTGACAAGTCAGGGGTATGAAAATCCTGTTTAGATTCTTCTCCGGCGTTGACAACAAAATCTACAGGACCTTTAGTTGTTATCCATGGGCTATAGAATGAATCGTTTTCTTTAAATACATTATATGTACGTACCACATAAATACGCTTTGAATCTGTCGGAAATACAGGATCAAAACGAACAATGCCGGATGCGTCAGTTGTCGCGGACGTTTTCCAATGACGTTTTCCATCAGATGTTTTTTCATAGAGTGTAAGTTTCTTGTTTGCAATGCCGAGGCCGGACTCACCATTACGCAAAGTAACGGAAACAGAGCCTACTTTAAAATTAAATGGGCCGGTCTTTTTTATATCTGGACTATAGACCCAGCCGGCATCGTATGGGTTGACTTTTAATACATAAGTCCGCGTTGTTCCTAAACCGTCGAGGTCCAGATCCAGACGCCCGCTAAGATCGGTCGTTTTTCTTGTCCGCCATTTTAACGAGCGATCATCCATGCGCTCATACACTGTAACTTCTTTATCGGCCACGGCCTGGCCCGAGAGTTCGTTTGTAAGCGTGACTTGTAAGAGCTTGTTTCCAACGCTAAAGTCATGTTTACCTGAATCAGAGAAAGACTGACTGTATTTTGTTGAGCCATCAAACGGATTTTTGGTCACCAGGAAGTATGATTTACCGCTTCCAAGGTTTTTGGGATAAAAGCGAATAACCCCTTCACTGTCAGTTTCGCCGCTTGCTCTCCATTGATTTTTGCCATCTGTCAGTCGTTCATACAAACTGACTTTATGATTTGGTAGATTCGAGTTATCGACGCCTTTGACAACATGTACTTCAACCGCTCCCACTGTAAAATCAAAGTCACCGGTCTTCGAAATTACTGGACTGTAGGTATAGCCGGTATTGTAAGGGTGGGTTCGAAGAACATATCGGGTGCCCGAACCCAATCCATCGAGATCGAAGGAGGCATAGCCCGTTTCAGTGGTGTTTTTTGACCGAATCCAGGAAAGTGATCCTGAACTTTCAACGCGGTATACTATGATGTTTTTATCGGCTAATATCTGGCCGTCCAGCTTATTGGCGAGTTTGACGTTTAGGAGCTTGTTACCTACGGTAAAATTATATTGTCCGGGTTTGCTGACGGTATTGCTGTATTTATTTGTGTTATCAAATGGGTTTTTCGCTGTCGCAAAAAATTTGCGTTTAGACCCTAAACCCGCAGGATCAAACCAAATTCTACCTTGGTCATCTGTTTTTCCAGATGCGATCCATTTGTTTTTTTCCAGGCGCTCGTAAAGATTTACAGAGAAATTGTTTAGATTCGATCCATCGACGCCCTTTACGACTTTAAATTGCAAATTTCCGGTTTTAAATGTGTAGGAGCCGGTTTTTTTGATTTTAGTGCTTGCAATCCAATTACCGTAGGGTTTTGCCGTCAGACGGTATGTAGCACCCTGCCCTAGCCCATTAAGGTCAAAAACAGATATACCGGATTGGTTTGTTTTTTTGTATTGTACATAATCCCATTTTTTGTTTTTTAGCTTGTAAACTTTTATAGTTTGATTCGTAAGGCTGTCCCCGGTGTGTGCATTAACCATTTGCACATTTAATAACTTGTTTCCGACGGTAAATAAATATCGGCCTTTTCTTCTTATCAGTCGGCTGGTTTTTTTGGTATTGTCAAAGGGGCTTACGGCGGAAAAAATGAATTTATTTTTTCCGTTCATGCTTCGTGGATCGAACCAGGCAAAACCGGAATCGTCGGTTTTAGTGCTTTCCTGGTGTATCCACTTCTTTTTGATCAACTTGTATAATCTTACAGTATGGTTATTAAGAATACTGCCATCGGAACCTTTTTTTAGTTGTACTTGCAAGCGGCCAACATTAAAAACAAATAATCCTGTTCGTTTAAGTTTCTTACTTGTTGCCCAACCATATCCATAGGCTCTGCTCTTTAAAACATAATCGGCACCGGACCCTAAACCAGGCAGATCAAATTGGGCTTGCCCATTGATATCTGTGTATTTGTATTTTTTTTCTACCCATTTACCCGATTTAATTTTTTTGTAGACGACTACTTTTTTATTAGCCAATATTTTCTGGTTGTACGTATTGGCCAGCCTAACCGTCAATAGTTTATTACCGACAGTAAATTTATGTCGGCCGGGACGATTGATTCTTTGGCTGTATATTTTGTCCCTATTGAATGGGTTAATGGCTAATATTTTGAACACACCTTTTCTTTGTTGTAAACCATAGGGATCAAAACGAATAATACCCCGGCTGTCCGTTCTGCCACTGGATCTCCAGATTAGGCGCCCTTTTTTTAGTTCAAATAAATCAGCTTTGTGGTTGATAAGAATATTTCCATCTGATTCTTTTTTCAGTTGCGCATTAAGCGTACCCACCCAAAATTTGAAGCGACCGTATTTTGCCTTGAGTTCAGCGCGTGCCCAGCCATTACCATAAGGATTGGTTTTCAGGATATATCTTGCATTGGAACTCAGTCTGGGAAGTTTCAATAAAACATTTCCTGCGTTGTCGGTACGACCTTGAGCGACAAAAATGGATTTTCTTCCTTTAACGACTTTGTAAGCCTGTATGGTTTTATTTGCGACTCGGGTTTTGTCGACAAAATCGATCAGAGAAATTTTTATATTGCTGCTGGACGCCGCGTAAACCGGCGCAATAAATACGAAACTTAGAAGCAAAAAGGAGAATAGGTGTACCACCGATAGACGCTTGATCCACTGGTGGTTTAAGAATTGATTTGAGATTAATCGATTTCGCAGCATTCGAATGCTCCTGTAATACACATGGAGTTAATGTACCCTTAAAACCCAGATAGAACCTTGAAACCAGTCACAGTTCTCTATAATTCTGGCGTCTTTTTTCCACTAACTGGGGTAGATCTTCACAAACTAATAGCCTTAATCAGGTCTACAGTTCTGTAGTCGGTTGGTCTCTTAAGCAACATTGGTGCCATAACCGCTGCTAAGAGGGAGAGTTAAGATAGAATGATGGTTCGGATGGGATTTAAACTTGTCAATATAACAGCGTGTAAGAATTATAAGCTTTTATTAACAAAGTGTTATACAACTTGAATTGAGAAATTGATTTTAGTGATGCAAAAAAATAATTCGAGCGGAAAATTTTTATTTATAGAGACTTACAACTATATGTAAGGTTAAAGTTATTTAACGAGAAAAAATTGTTGGGTGAAGGCGACCAATTAGTGCCATTTGTCAGTAAGAGTATGAATAATGGTTTATTTACTATGTCGTGTGTTAACGACGATTGGGAGATGATATCGAGAAATGGTCAGAGGTTTGGTGTGCGCAACAATGCAGGTGGCCGCTTATAGGCTGATATCCTTGTTAATACTAACCCAGGACGGTTGTACTATATCCTTCTAAGAACCCAATCAAGGGCACGCCAAGGTAGAATGCAACGCAACGTTGTGAATAAATATGTTGGAAAAGTAACGTAATATCGGATTTTTGGTTTTGGAGATTCCAGCGCCAGTATCACTTTGTCCAAGACTGCATCGGCGTCCAGTGTAAAAGGAATGGCCGCACCTTTTTGGCTTAATCTACTTTCTATTTTTGCGTATTCGTTCCTGTGCGGGCTCGATTTTACATCGATATTTTTTTTGAACAATTGGTGTGCGTTTTTTCGAAATCTACTGAGGATCGGTCCGGGTTCAATCAATACAATTTGTATATTTGTACCAAAGAGTTCCAGTCTTAACGTGTCGACCAGACCTTCCAATGCATATTTGCTTGCATTATAGGCTCCCCTATAGGTGAGTGCGACCATACCAAGAATTGAACTATTGTATATAATTCGCCCTGATCCTTGGGCTCGCATAATGGGTAAAACCCGATTAGTGAGTTCATGAGTGCCGAACAGGTTGGTTTCAAATTGTTCGCGCAATAGGTTACGGCTAAGATCTTCTATGGCGCCTGGTTGACCGTAAGCACCATTATTAAATAGTGCATCAAGCCTGCCCCCGGTATTCGTCAATACATATTTTACTGCTCGCTCTATACTGTCGCTGTCGGTTAAATCCAACTGTATCGTCTCGAATCCATCAGCGGCCAATTGTTCTACGTCAACTTGTTTTCGTGCGGTTGCAAATACCCTATAACCACGTTTTTTTAATCCCACCGCAGTAACCCTTCCGATGCCACTGGAGCAACCGGTAATTAATATAGAACCTTTGGTGTTGGTACTTTGCATTTTATATCTGGCGAGTGAATTTTTTTTCAGGTTTTTGGTAGGGTTACACCCTGCTGCCCTTGATATTTTCCACCCCGATCTTTATAGGATACTTCGCACAACTCATCTGCACCAAGAAACAGTATTTGTGCAACACCCTCATTTGCATAGATTTTTGCAGGTAAGGGGGTGGTATTTGAAAATTCAAGTGTGACGTGGCCTTCCCATTCGGGTTCCAGTGGTGTTACGTTGACAATGATTCCACAGCGGGCATAAGTTGATTTCCCAAGACAAATAGTGAGTACTTCTCGAGGAATTCTTAAATATTCTACAGTTCGCGCCAGGGCAAAAGAGTTAGGAGGAATTATGCAGACATCGGATTGAACGTCGACGAAACTTTGCGCATCAAAGTTTTTCGGATCAACGATGGCAGAATTAATATTTGTGAATATTTTGAATTCGTCGGAACAACGAATGTCGTAGCCGTAACTTGAGGTTCCATAGGAAATGACTCGCTCGTTACCTGATTTTCTAATTTGCCTGGCTTCGAAAGGTTCGATCATGCCATGTTTTTCCGCCATGGCACGGATCCAGCGGTCGCATTTAATACTCATTAATGTATCCGATAGTTATCGATCATGAATGATGGCTCTGAGTTGACAGCGTCATCGATACGGCATTGTTGCTAATTTTTGTTGAATTCTACTTGCAGATAGCAAATTTGATCATCCACAGTCTTATACTTAATTATTCTTGATAACGATTTTTGGGAATTTTCCTCGGTAATCCTGGGCACGTAAAGTTAGTTTTGCGGTCATTTTTCTAGCGACTTCGCGATAAATATTTGCAATGTTGCTTTCAGGATTCGCGATGACTGACGGATGCCCGGAGTCTGCGTTTTCTCGGATAGAAATGTCTAATGGTAAGCTACCGAGTAGGTCTATATTATATTTTTGTGCCATGGTCACTCCACCTCCGTGTCCGAATATAGCTTCTTCATGGCCGCATTTACTGCAAACATGAGTACTCATGTTTTCGATGATGCCGAGTACCGGAATGTTGACCTTCTCAAACATTTTCAATCCTTTCTGAGCATCCAGCAGGGATATATCCTGTGGTGTGGTGATAATGACTGCGCCACTTACTGGTACTTGTTGTGATAGTGTGAGTTGGATATCACCGGTTCCAGGCGGCATATCCACAATTAAATAGTCCAGTTCGCCCCAGTTAGTATTGGATAACAATTGTTGCAATGCATTGGTCACCATCGGGCCGCGCCAAATCATCGGTGTATCTTCATCAATCAGATAACCAATGGAAATGGAGCGAATTCCGTAAGCTATTTTTGGTTCCATTGTTTTGCCGTCTACACTTTCCGGATGTCCGCCAATGCCCAGCATTAATGGTTGGCTGGGTCCATAGATGTCGGCATCAAGAATGCCGGTACTCGCGCCTTCTGCGGATAGAGCCAGAGCAAGATTAACAGCAGTGGTGGATTTTCCGACACCGCCTTTTCCCGATGCTACAGCGATGATGTTTTTTATCCCGGCTAATGGTTTTAGATTGGCTTGTACGGCACGAGCGACGATTTCTGATTTTATCTCCAAGTTAACACTATTAACTCCGGGGATTTGTTTAATTTTATCGCAAAGATTTGTGTGAAATTGATCAAGTTGGCCTTTAACTGGATAGCCTAGAACGATCTGCAGCCGAACAGTATCACCATCAATATCCACACTTTTTACAGATTTCGTGGAAATCAGGTCAGTTTGCGTATAGGGATCCAGCCAGTTGGCAAGCACATCGTTAATTTTAGTATTTAATGCAGTAGACATAGGGGCTTTGTAGATATAACAGGAGCAATATTTTATAGGTGACTATTGACCGGACTTTTAAATCTGGTGTGGGGCGAATTGTGTTCAGGTGAATTCGAATATTAGCGTTCGTTACAACTTACAGAGCAAGTTCTACATGCCCAAAAATCGCCAAATGCTCGTAATTTCAAAATCGACCAGCGCAGTATTTTGTTAAATATTGTACACAAATTTGTTGGTTTGAGTTGTTGATTTACTTGATGTTGATATATTTTTGTGTCGTTTATCGAAACACAGTCGGATCTAAATCAAATAATATGAGACAATAATCGGTTAATTACCTCCAAAGTACAAGCTTTGAATGAACACATTAGCAAATAGAAAAATTCTTGTAACCAGTGCTCTGCCCTACGCAAATGGTCCCATTCATCTGGGTCATCTGGTGGAATACCTGCAGACCGATATCTGGGTAAGATACCATAAGCAACGGGGCATAGATTGCTACTATGTGTGTGCGGATGATACTCACGGTACACCCATCATGTTGAAAGCACAGGAGGATGGTACGACTCCGGAAGAATTGATAAAAAATGTTGCAGTGGAACACCAATCCGATTTTAAGGATTTTGGCATTCAATTCGACAACTATCACAGTACGCATTCGCCAGAAAATAAAAATTATTCCACATCGATTTATCTCAGTCTGCGTGACAAAGGTTATATTAGCTCCCGTACCATTACTCAAGCCTACGATCCGGTAAAGGAAATGTTTTTACCTGACCGATTTATTAAAGGTGAATGTCCTCGTTGTGGTGCGCAGGATCAGTATGGTGACAATTGCGAAGTCTGTAGTGCGACTTATTCACCGACAGATTTGAAAAACGCGATTTCGGTAGTCTCCGGCGAGAAGCCTATCGAGAAACAATCAGAGCATTATTTTTTTGATTTGCCTGCATTTGACGACATGTTGTCGAAATGGACACAAGAGGGTCATTTGCAAGCGGAAGTCAGTAATAAATTGCAGGAATGGTTAAATGCTGGTTTGCAGCAATGGGACATTTCCAGGGATGCGCCTTATTTTGGATTCGAAATCCCGGATACCAGTGGCAAATATTTCTATGTCTGGCTGGATGCACCGATTGGCTATATGGCCAGCTTTAAGTCGCTTTGTGAAACGCAAGGCCTCGATTTCGACGAATACTGGAAGCCTGATAGTAACGCTGAACTGTATCATTTCATCGGTAAGGATATTATCTATTTCCATGCTCTTTTTTGGCCCGCCATGCTGGTTGGGTCAGGATTCAGAACACCGACAGCCATATTTGCACACGGATTTTTAACCGTTAACGGCGAAAAAATGTCGAAGTCCCGAGGCACTTTTATAAAAGCTCGAACTTATCTGGATCATCTTAATCCAGAATACTTACGTTACTATTTTGCCGCAAAACTGGGCAATAGCGTGGATGATATAGATCTGAATTTCGACGATTTTTTACAAAGAGTTAATTCCGATCTTGTTGGTAAGGTGGTTAATATTGCCAGTCGATGCAGTGGCTTTTTAAAAAAACGATTTGATAATACTTTGTCGGAAGCTTGCTCCGAACCGCAGTTGATTGAAGAGTTTGTCGCGGCGAATAGCACAATCGCGAAATTGTACGAAGAGCGTGAATTTGGTAAGGCTATGCGGGAAATTATGCTATTGGCGGATAGGGCCAACCAATACATTGATGATAAGAAACCCTGGGTTCTGGCGAAGCAGGAGGGCGCCGATGTGCAATTGCACGAGGTGTGCAGTACAGGTATTAATTTGTTTCGCCTACTGATCGCATATCTGAAACCGGTGGTTCCTGTATTGGTTGCTGATGCTGAACAGTTTTTGAATAGCGAACCCTTAGTTTGGCCGGATAAGCTTTGTGCTTTGACCGGATATAAAATTAATAACTTTAAACCATTGATGACACGGGTAGAGAAAAATAAAATAGACGCGATGGTGGATGCTTCCATAGAGAGCCTGCAAGCTGGATCCCAAACAGTACCGCCTATACCCCCTGATCCGATTTCGGAAACCATTGAATTTTCTGATTTTGCCAAAATTGATTTGAGAGTAGCACGAATCGTCAAAGCTCAACACGTTGAGGGTGCCGATAAACTTTTGCAATTGACTGTTGATCTTGGTGGCGAAACACGTAACATTTTTGCCGGTATAAAATCAGCCTACACTCCTGAACAGTTGGAAAATCGACTGACCGTAGTGGTCGCTAATCTGGCACCGAGAAAAATGCGATTTGGGTTGTCTGAGGGCATGGTATTGGCCGCAGGGCCCGGTGGTAAAGATATATGGTTGATGCAACCTGATAGCGGAGCTTTACCCGGTATGAAAATAAATTAGTTCGGGATCAATATCGGATAATGTGATCAATAATCGATAGCCCAATATCAAATATTCAGTGTAATTCCTTTCCTTTTTCCATGTAAAAAAAACAAAAAAGCAATTCTGAAATGAAAGACGTAACAGATAAGACCCATTCGGAGGAAACCATTAGCCTGGGAATTTCCGGATTCGAATTTTCCGATTTATTCGAAGTTGATCGATTGAAGGAATTAAGTGAACTGTTTGATTTGTCTGTAAATCAGCAGGATAGCCAGCTGTTCAATGAATTCGCAGAATACAAAGAAAGTCAGGGATCCAATATTGAAGCAAAAGCGATTTCTGACTTATTAGTTCGTATGGCGCCTCACCTGGGGTTGTTTTTAGCGAAACTATTCAAGGTTGAATCGAGCAGAGATTCTCAAATCGCTTCGGTTAAAGATGAAATAGACACGATATTTACCTTTAAACGTGAAATTGTTGCAAAAGGGGCGAAAAAGTTTCGTAAACAGAAACCGGAGCAATGGGATTTTCAGGAAATTGACGATAAGGTTAATTTGTTGCTGGAGACGGATTTTGCAGGAAATGGCAGTAATCTCGATCAAGAATATAGATTCGCATCGGCTGCGGTAAGTTTGAACAAATTATCTGTTTATTATCTTAATTTGCAGAGTGCTGATCCACTACCGATGGATTGTCCTGCGCCGGAAATGATTGATCAGTTGCGTCGCTCACTTTCGAGTAACGAGGAAACAAGAATTGCGTTCGCGAAAGAACTGGATATGGACAGTCCCTCCGAATTTTTAGAATCACTATTCGAATGGTTTCAACGCTGGGAATTTGCAGTAAGAGTGGTTCCTGAACATAACCATAAGGTTTCAGGATGGCTCTCGTTCAAGATGCCAGGGAGAACCGATTTCGACAATCTGGTTGAAGTTGAAGTCCATCAGCAGGATGACTATTCATGTTTAATGGGGCCACAGAAGCAGCGCCGGGCAAGAGACGGCTTTGGGTTGACCGATAAACGCTACGGACAGCGTGAAATCCTCTATGAAGTCGACCATTGTATTTATTGTCATGAGCGCGATACTGATTCCTGCTCCAAGGGTATGCGCAATAAAAAGCAGTCGGGTTTTAAAATCAATCCACTTGGCATCGATATTACCGGTTGTCCATTGGAGGAAAAAATTTCCGAGATGCATTTGCTAAAACGTCAGGGTGACAGTATTGCAGCGTTGGCTTTGGTTATTATCGATAACCCGATGTGCCCGGGTACTGGCCACAGAATTTGCAACGATTGCATGAAGGGTTGTATATACCAGAAAACCCAGCCTGTCGATATACCTCAGATAGAAACCGGAGTACTTACCGATGTGTTATTTATGCCCTACGGATTCGAGATTTACAGTCTGTTGACGCGCTGGAATCCGCTAAATATAAAACGCCCCTTTGCGTTGCCTTATAACGGGAAGAATGTGTTGGTAACAGGTTTGGGGCCAGCGGGTTATACCCTGTCGCACTACTTGATAAATGAAGGTTTTGGTGTGGTGGGTATCGATGCTTTGAAAATTGAGCCTCTGCCCGAATATCTGGTTGGTGAGGGAGGATCAGGATTTCAGCCGGTAAAAGATTTTAATGATCTTTATGAAGATTTGGACAAACGCATTCTAACGGGTTTCGGTGGTGTTGCTGAGTATGGAATCACAGTTCGCTGGGATAAAAATTTTCTTAAAGTACTGTATCTAAATCTGGCCAGACGTCAGACATTCAAGGTATTTGGTGGAGTTCGTTTTGGTGGAACGTTGACCATCGACGATGCATGGTCAATGGGCTTTGATCACATAGCTGTTTCCAGTGGCGCGGGTAAACCCACAGTCATCGGTATAAAGAACAATCTGACGCGAGGAATCCGAAAAGCATCGGATTTCTTAATGGCATTACAGCTGACCGGTGCAGCCAAGCGATCCTCTTTGGCCAATCTCCAGGTACGTCTGCCAGCCGGTGTGATAGGCGGTGGTCTGACTGCTATCGATACCTGTACTGAGCTAATGGCCTACTATCCGCTGCAGGTGGAGAAAATTTTACATCGCTATGAGAAGTTGGTTCTGCAATTTGGAGAAGAATCAGTATTATCGCGCTACGATGAAGAAGAAAGTTTGATCCTTGGGGAATTTCTCGAACATGGTAAAGCAATACAGGCGGAGCGTAATCGGGCGGTTTCAGTCGGTGAAGTGCCGAATTTTCAGCCCCTGTTGCAACAATGGGGTGGGGTGACACTTTTCTATAGAAAAGGCATGAAAGATGCGCCTTCTTATCAACAGAACCACGAAGAAATCATAAAAGCACTAGAGGAAGGGATCTCCTGGGCGGAAGGCATGAGCCCGGAACAGGCAATAGACGATCACTATGGGCATTTATCTGCCGTTCGATTTGAAAAAATGCGTCAGGACGACGGGCGTTGGATCAGTTCGGGGGAAAAAATCGAAGTTCCATTAAAAAGTTTATACGTTGCGGCAGGTACATCTCCGAATACAATTTACGAGAGCGAGCATCCCGGGACATTCGAAATGGTCGGCAAGTTTTTTCAAAACCACGAAGCCGATTGGCAGGAAGAATCGCTTGAACTTGTACCGATGATGGATCAGGGTGGCCCAAAAATAGGCAGGCCTTCACCTCTGACTTCATATAAAAAGAACGGAAAATATATTTCATTCTATGGTGATAACCATCCGGTTTATGCTGGCAATGTTGTAAAAGCGATGGCAAGCGCAAAAGACGGTTATCCTTATGTAACACGTCTGTTCGAAAAACATTTGCAAGACTTGGATGCAGGCTCGCAGATGAGCAGAAATAATGCCTGGAAGGATTTTTCCGCATTACTTGACGGTCAATTTAAGGCAACGATAACTGCAGTCAATCGATTAACACCAACAATAATCGAAGTGGTGGTTCGGGCACCGTTACAGGCACAAAAATTTTACCCAGGCCAGTTTTATCGGGTGCAAAATTTTGAAGCCAGCGCACCGATCATAGACGATACAGTATTAGCCACAGAAGGTATTGCTTTAACCGGTGCCTGGGTGGATAAGGAAAAGGGACTCATCTCTTTTATCGCGCTGGAAATGGGCAGTTCATCCAAGCTGTGTGCATTGTGGAAAGCTGGAGATCCCGTGGTAGTGATGGGGGTTACTGGATCTCCGACTGAGATTCCTTCAGGAAAAAAAATATTGCTTGCTGGCGGCGGATTAGGAAATGCGGTATTGTTTTCTATCGGTAAAGCCATGCGGGCTGCTGGCAATAAAGTGGTTTATTTTGCGGGTTATAAACATTCGCATGACGTGTTTAAGATCGCGGATATTGAAGCTGCCTCGGATGTTATAGTCTGGTCAGTGGACCCATTGCCGGATGCTAAACCTGTGGCGGTAACCCGGCCTCAGGATAAGAGCTGTGTTGGCAACATCCTGCAGGCAATGGAATGGTACGCTAAAGGTGATTTTGGCGATACTCCGATTGCACTGAATGAAATTGATGAAATGATCGTTATCGGTTCGGATCGAATGATGGCGGCAGTCAAGCAGGCACGCTATAGTCAGCTAAAACCCTATCTAAAACAACACAAGGCGACCGGGTCGATCAATTCGCCTATGCAATGCATGATGAAGGGAGTGTGTGCACAGTGTTTGTGTAAGCATATAGATCCTGAGAGTGGCGAAGAATACTTTGTATACTCCTGCTATA
This sequence comes from uncultured Methylococcaceae bacterium, assembly GCA_964528035.1. Taxonomy (GTDB): domain Bacteria; phylum Pseudomonadota; class Gammaproteobacteria; order Methylococcales; family UBA1147; genus CAZGQY01. The sequence continues at coordinate 41,748 of CAZGQY010000012.1, forward strand.
ACCAGGATCAGGATCTTGATCGGGTGGACTTTACACACCTGAATGCCCGATTACGCCAGAATACTGTACCGGAAAAATTGTCCAATCTGTGGTTGGATTATTTGCTCGATTCGAATAAAACAACCAATATCTAAATTGTTAGCGCGGTCACAGTTTTTTAATGTGTAGTTTCCTATAATAATGGACTATTTCTGTTCTGGTGAATTTTAATCGGTGCGAACCGAACCTAATAGGCCAGAAATGGTCAGTAATAATTTAGTCTATCGAAATATAGATTTCAGTTGACCTAATTTATTCCACGTGATGTTTTATCAATAGGTTATTGATGCAATTATTCCACAATGGATTGAGAAGAAGAGCCCATGATTCTGTTTTTACACTAACATTGTTATTTGCTAGTGTTATTGGCAGCTCGGGTTTGTGTGCCGGTGTTGCTGAAAATGTCGCTTCAGAGACTCTTTTGCAGCAAAACAATTCGATCGATCATTCCATAAGCTTGTATTTCGATGGAAAACCATTGAGCGACGCAGTGACTTTGTTGAGCCAACGTAGCGGTATTTCAATTGAGTTGGCTGATGAATTGAAAAATCAGTCGGTACGAAAGCATATAAAGGCATCGACCTGGAATCAGGCTATAAAGCAATTGCTTGACGGCTATAGTTTTCTGGGAATTATAGATGGTGATGGTGTTTATAGGCGGGTAATAGTGACGGGTGTTGCAGGAGATGGCACTGACCCGATAATGACTGCGCAATTATCGAGCAATGACAGTGGACTAAGAGTTGTTTCAGATAAGATCGAAGACCGACCGGTTAGCCTGTGGCAATTGTCAGATGGATCGAAACATTCTGTGACCAGGGAAGAGGGTATATCGTCAGAACCCATCGTTTTGTTACCGGATGCGTTTGACAAGGTTGTTCTGGGACAACCTTTACAGTTGGAGATACCCCAGGAGGAAGTGCCGCTGTATGGAATTGTCAGTGATATGCATACGGAATTAAACGGAAAAGTAACGGTTTGGAGCGGGCCGCTTGATGGTTCCCACGAGACTGCATCTTTTACCATCACCAAAGGCAGTATAACGACCTATGTCACTGTTGCAACGGGTGGGTCGATTTATGAAATATCGGTTGATAACGATACCGGTGAAGGGAGTGTTTTCAACGAGGAAGATTTGACTCGTGGTAAGCAGGGAGATGATGTTGTCGTTCCAGCATCACAACCTTAAGTTATATGAAACTGAAAAAGGTGTCAGCATGTCGTGTTTGATAAATAAATTTATGCGTAACCTGGTCGTCACTGGGGCGTTGCTATATTCATTTTCTGCCGCTGGGCAGACTTATACGGTTGATGTCCTGGGGTTGTATTCTGATCATGCATCCAGTTTAATTTCAGATCCTGATGCTCGTTTTGTCAGCTATATGGCTTATGCGAATAAAGCACTGGAAAATTCAAATGCAAATTACCGATATCGACTGGTTCATTTACAACAACATAGATGGCCGAATGATAATTCTTTGGGTAGCACCCAGTTAAACAGCTTACGCACCAATGCATCAGTTCAAAGTCTTAGAACAAAATATGGCGCTGATCTGGTAGCAGCCATCGTGCCGCAAAGTGGTGGCCTCTGTGGAATAGGTTATGTGCCTCAGGGTAATAAGACCACGCTTACATTCCCCTCATATATGAAGGACTATGGATATAGCTTGAGTGGACACAACTGTGGCGGTCGAACACTCACACACGAAATAGGACACACTATGGGCCTGGGCCACAGCCCAAAGCAGGGTAGTGCAGGAGGTCTTGCAGTATGGGGTCGTGGTTGGGGTGAGGATGGTAAATTTGTCACTGTGATGGCTTATGAAAGCGCGTACGGTGTGAGTTCAGGTAGCGGACGGATTCAGATCCATTCAACACCTGCCTTGAGTATTTGTCAGGGGCGGCCGTGTGGAAAATTGCGTACTTTATCGAACGGTGCGGATGCGCGTCGGGCACTGAATGTTGCGGCACCGTTAATAGCAGCCTGGTATCCGACTAAGGTCACAAATGGTATTTCGGGTGTGGGTGATACAAATCGACCACCTATAGCAAAAAACGACAGTGTAGTCACTGTAAAAAATCGGTCGGTATCAGTTAATGTATTGGATAACGATGTTGATTTGGATGGCGATTCATTATCGGTCACCCAATGGACAAACCCTGCAAATGGCGTGCTGAATCATCTCGGAAATGGAAAGTTCGTGTATTCGCCTGCAACTGGGTTTAGGGGGCTGGATAATTTTTCGTACACTCTTTCTGATGGCAATGCTAATGAATCGGATGCCGTGGTCAGAATCAAGGTGGCTTCTTCCAGGAAGTCGCTCAAATATCTGGTGTACAACGGAAAAATGGAAAAGCCTATTAAAAAGTGGCGTAAGCTAAGCAAGTATGCAAGTGTACGGTCTATCAGGCGTGGCCATACCGGACGACGCAGCCTTTGGACTCGATACGCAGCATATTCTCCGCTTAGAGCAGATCTAAGAGCACGTGTTCCAGTTATCGCTTCCGCTTGGCTCAGGGCGGCACAAACGACCAAGGCTCGTCTATATGTTCGTTATAAAAGCTATGGTCGTTGGCGGTCACGGGTTTTTGCTTCTCAGATAATCCCGGGGGGACGATGGGTTAAACTGCAGGGTATAAAGGCATTTTCGATCAAGCTGAAGAGTCCTCAAATTGTTGTCGTGCTGGGAAGTAAATCACACTACGCGCGAATTGACGATGTCTCTGTAATTCAATAACAGTGGTGGCTCTATTCAGCGAGTTTAGTGCTTAAGAGTCTAAGCTAGTACTCCATCACAGTTGTGTTGGGGGATAGGTTATGTCGAGAAGTGGTCAGCTGCTAGGCGCACGAGCGCAGGACTAGTCGC
>CAZGQY010000013.1:0-22679 GCA_964528035.1 uncultured Methylococcaceae bacterium
GCTTGCTAAAACGGGAGATCCCAATCGTATACATTTTCCACGCCCAATGACCGATAGACCCGGACTGGACTTTAGCTTTAGCGGACTAAAAACTTTTGCCAGAAATACCTTAGCCAAAGCTGACACATCAGAATACCCCAACATTGCCCGATCTTTTCAAGATGCTGTTGCCGACACTTTGGCAATTAAATGTCGTCGAGCGCTCAAACAAACCACTCTCAACCGCCTGGTTGTCGCTGGTGGTGTTAGTGCCAATGAATCAATCCGTACCAAATTAAAGGAAATGGCGCGATCCTGCAGGGCAACAGTCTATTATCCTGGACTGCAATACTGCACAGACAACGGCGCAATGATTGCACTGGCGGGATGCATACGACTGCAAGCAGGAGAGCAAGAACCACTGGATATAAATGTTCAACCCCGTTGGCCATTAGACCAAACCAATCCACTATCACCGCCAACCGCCATTTAAAATATTCGACCCTCCTCGCCAGATAAAAGTCTCTTTATATTTATTCGATGTCGCCAAATGGTGAACAGCGATATAAACAGGGTTGCGACAACAAGTGCTGCGGAATCTATCAACAGCCAGGCATACAACGGTGCCGACGTGGCGGCTATAATCGCCGACAAAGACGATACTCGAGTCAATTTAATAAAGACTAGCCAGGTTGCGATAACAATAACACCCAAACCCCAATAATATCCAAAAAAAGCGCCTGCCGCAGTTGCTGCGCCTTTACCGCCTTTAAACCCAAAAAATATCGGATAGAGGTGTCCCAGAAACGCTGAAATTCCGATTGCACCAACGACTACCGGATCAGCATTTAAAGTCGCAGCAAGAAACACCGGCAGGAAGCCTTTCAACATATCGCAGAACAAAGTCATGCCTGCCGCCATTTTTCCACCGTATCTCAAAACATTAGTGGCGCCAGGATTTTTTGAACCTTGATCCCTGGGATCAGGCAAACCCATACAACGACACACAATAATAGCCGCAGAAACCGAACCAAATAAATACCCAATCGGTACTAACACCCACATTAACATTCAGACCCCCAAAGCTTAAAACTTGTGCGCAATTCGAATATTGATGATACTTAGCAATGATTCCACAACACACAATTAACAAAATTTATGGACATTATATTTCTGAGAGGGCTTCATATCGAGACAATTATTGGAATTTTTGATTGGGAGCGAAACACAAAACAAACCATCATTTTAGATATCGAGATGGCCACAAATATAAAAAATGCAGCAATATCAGACTCAATTGAAGATGCTCTAGACTATAAAGCCGTATCAAAACGAATAATATCATTTGTGGAAGCAAGCGATTTTTTTCTGGTAGAAAGACTTTCTGAAGAAATCGCACAAATTCTGCTCACCGAATTCAACGTTCCGTGGCTTAGGTTGAATTTAAATAAGAAAGGTGCTATTTCTGGAGCCAGTGACGTCGGCATAATTATCGAACGTGGAGAAAAAGCCACTAATGCCTGATGTATACGTAAGTATTGGAAGCAATATTAACCGGGAACATAATATACCTTCCGGTCTCAATGCTATGCGACAGCAATTCGGTGATTTATTAGAATCAAGCGTTTATGAAACAAATGCGGTAGGATTTGAAGGATCACCGTTTTATAACCTTAGCGTAAAATTTGAGACAACACTCGCTATCGTTGAAATTGCATGGCAACTCAAACAAATTGAGATAACCCATGGACGCACCCGAAAATCTGCAAAATTTTCTGGGCGCAGCCTGGATCTGGATATATTACTTTACGGTGACGAGGTCATTAATAGCGAAAAAATAAAAGTACCACGTGACGATATACTCATCTACGCTTTTGTACTTGAACCTCTCGCCGAGATCGCACCCAGTCAACGTCATCCAGTGACCCAACAAAACTTTGCAACTTTATGGAAAAATTACGATAAAACGGGCCTTGAGCAAAAAATAATCCTGCCCCCCTGGGAATACGGTTTGTAGTGTGTATCGGAGCCCGCATTTACCTAAGTTGCAACCAATCACGACCAAACTTATCAATTCAGATACGGAGTAAAAAATGAAAAACAGCCTCTCAGCTCTTTGTATACTTCTGTCATTACTATCCTGTGCAGACGAAAAAAAACAGCAGGTTACTCAATTACAGGATAAAAAAGGGTTAATGTATAAAGCAAATCAGGCAGAACCCTTCACGGGCACCTTTACAGAATATTCGGTTTACGGACAAGAACACAAAAGAGCCGAAAAAAGTTTCAAGGACGGTAAGAGAGATGGGGTCTCGATCCTTTGGAATAAAAATGGAGAAAAGAGTTCACAAGCCTACTACAAGAGTGGAAAACAACATGGAGTGGAGACCGTTTGGTACCTGAATGGACAAAAGGGGTCTGTAGGAAACTACAAGGATGGCAAGAGAAATGGACTTTGGACTGAATGGTATACGAACGGGTTAAAATGGAAAGAAGGTGATTACATAGACGGTAAAAGAGATGGCATCTGGACTGAATGGGGCGAGGACGGCAAATCCAGTAAAACGAAAACCTATAAGAATGGCACTGTGATCAAATCATAGCCTGCGATTATTCGACAAAAAATAACTTTAAAGGTAACTACTTGCCCCCTAATCGAAACAGCCCTCTATCGGGGATCTGTGGAGGAAGTGTATGCGGCAGGGAAGCCGCATCCAAGCCTACAAGGATGTATTTACGGCGTCTTCCGGAACAGATCACCCATAGATAGGCGAGCAGTTACTTTTAAAAACTCACCTCAGGTGACAGAAAAATGTAAATACCTTTAGTTTTCTCACTATAGCGATAAGGATGTATCAGCAAGGCTCAGCAGGTTGGATTTACTGCTATCGAAAATCGCACTTGTACTACAAGTAAATTAGACCCACAACGGATATAAATATTTCAAGAATATAAGCTGCGTCCGCCGTCAACAGGAATTATCTGCCCTGTTATATAATCCCCACTCTCAACCAGATACAAAACGGCCTTTGCAACATCTGATGGGGTGCCCGTGCGTCCCAGTGCTATACGAGAAACAATATCTTTTTTTTCGGCTTCTGATATGTCATTCTCCGGCCACATTATTGCACCAGGGGCGATACCATTAACCCGCACATCGGGGGCAAGTTCACGCGCGAGTGATTGAGTCAACATGACCAACCCCGCTTTCGAAATACAATAAACTGAATAAGTTTTGTGTGGCTTTTGCGCGTGTATATCCACTAAATTGACAATACAACCTCGCTTGACACCTAATTGTGATGCCAATGCCAGTGAAAGAAAATAGGGCGCTTTCAGGTTACAGCCAATAATTTCATCCCAATCCGACTCTGAAACTGTAGCCACTTCTGTAGGATAAAACGCCGATGCATTATTGACTAATACATCAATCCCTCCCCAACAGTCCAGGACTTCAGCCACCATACCGTTAATGTTTTCGATTTCCAGCAAATCTGCACGAATAATTCTTACGGAATCCGATCTTTTTGAATTGAGTTCATCGCGAAGATCTGCTGCAGCAGATTCGGATTCGCGGTAATGCAATACCAGATTAAACCCCTCACGATGTAAAGTTCGAGAAATTTCTGCACCAATTCTTCGTGCAGCACCTGTTACCAATGCAGTTTTAGACATCTTTTTTTTACTCAATACAATCGACGACAAAACAACTGAAAACCGAGTTAGGAGCGAGGTTTTAATAATATGCGAAAGATTGACGCAGGATTATTGTTTGTCTTCAAGGCGTAGCAACAGGCGCATAGCAGGGCTACGCAACTGTTGCTACAACGCAGAAGACAGACAAAAAGACAAGTCAAGATTCGTATATTATTGAATCCTCGCTCCTTACTTGGACTGACTACCTAAACGAGCTATCAAATCATCAACCGCTTCGATCTGCAAACGACACAAAGCTTCACCAATTTCTGCACCTTGAAGCTCCTGACCAACTAACATTCTGACATTCACTGAAAGAACCACCTGTTTACAATTTTCAAGAAATCCAAATTGAGGGAAACACATATCATTTGAATGAAAAGAAACAAGATAATAGGTATTGCACGCAGCCAAAAAGGAATCCATATCTGCCCCTTTCTTCAACGCCCCAAGCTCTCGCAAAATTTCGACAATCTCCCGACCCGTCAACTCAAAGGCCTGATGACATAACTCATGAAATCGAATAAATATAGACCCCATTTTTCGGTATTCCCTGGGCACTCTCAATCGCTCACACAGCGCCGCCAATTCAGCCAGCGCAAATTGTTGATGATTCAGGTGCTGTGGCCAGTTTTCCTGCGGCGTCAACGGTTTCCCCAAACCTCCGATCAACAACGCAAACCGCTCCAGCAAACCCGAATCCGTCCTGGCAGAGTATTCAAGACACTCCAGGGCTAGCTCCCCTACATCTATATCCATACCATCCATGGACAGTGCAGGCACCCCAAACATCCTTTCTATTTCAGGAAACAACTCAGCAGCCGCACCGCATTGTCTCAATACATTAATAAATACAGAAGGAGACTTTTCGCTCATTGCTCGAACAAATTCCGCCCAAACGCGCTCCGCAACAAGCGCATTCACCTCACCGCAAGAAACCATGTGCTTCATAAGCTGCATAGTCTCTTCGGCGACTCGAAATCCAACATGAGCGTATCGGGCTGCAAATCTCGCAACCCGTAATATTCTTACAGGATCTTCAGAAAACGCAGGCGATACATGCCGCAACAGTCGCAGTTCCAAATCGCGTCTACCGTTGAATGGGTCAATGATATGTCCTTCGGCATCCTGTGCCATGGCATTGACGGTCAGATCACGGCGCAGCAGATCCTCTTCAAGCGTGACTGTTGGAGAAAACTGAACCGCAAACCCTTTGTACCCAGGCCCTGTTTTACGTTCAGTTCTAGCCAGTGCATACTCCTCATGAGTTTGCGGATGAAGATACACAGGAAAACCCTTACCGACAGGTTTGTAACCACCTCCAAGCAATTGCTCGGAAGTCGCTCCCACAACCACCCAATCTCGTTCGGTTACTTCAAAACCCAGCAACTTATCTCGAACAGCACCACCCACCAAAAACGTTTGCAATTTAGTCTTCACTTTGCCTTAATGAGGCGATTATAACCCTGGAAATACCAATCGTGTCAGCGTACTTTTTCATTTACTTAATACTGGGGGCCTGTGCAGGGCTTTTCGCCGGTTTATTCGGAATCGGCGGCGGTATCATTCTGGTTCCGTTTCTCGCCTGGATTTTTTCAACCCAGGGCATTTCCGCTGAGCTGGTCATGCTTATGGCGATATCCACCTCTCTTGCAACAATAATACTCACGTCCATTTCTTCGGTTTCCGCCCACCATCGTATCGGTACCATTCGATGGACTATTGTAAGAATGCTTGCTCCGCCGATTTTCGCTGGCTCAATACTCGGCACCATTATCGCGGACAAACTACAAACGGGTTACCTGGAAATCGTATTCGCGTGTTTTCTTATAGTAGTCTCCATACAAATGGGACTCAATATTAAGCCAAAAAAACAAACGTTTGAGTTTTCAAAAAAAATCGCTTCTATTTCCGGACTTTTTATCGGCACGATTGCATCGCTTCTTGGAATAGGGGGTGGAACTCTGACAGTCCCATTTTTAATGAAATGCAAAATACCCATTAAAAATGCAGTGGCCATTTCCAGCGCTTGCGGACTACCAATCGCGATTGCAGGAACACTTGGCTACGCCAGCTTGGGTTGGGATATTCCCGGCAGACCGCCGTGGAGCCTGGGCTATATTCATGGTCCGGCATTTATAGGTATCGTTGCCAGCAGTGTGTTATGTGCACCGATCGGAGCAAAGCTGGTAAACACTCTACCTACAGTACAGTTAAAAAAGGGTTTTGCGATATTTGTATTGTTTGTGGGAATTAAGTTGCTGGTTGATTTTTAGTGGACTGTACAAAATTCTCCAATAAGAACGTAGCAGAAAAGCTTAACTGGAGGTATTCACGCGTCCCAGACAATCAAAGGCTTGCACCCTGACCACGAAAATTAAGTTAATAAAAAGACTGTGTAGTTGAGATATTACTTACTCAACCCTGCAGCGTGGCCGAAAGCATCGCTTCTAACTGACCAAATCGGTTATTGTAATCCTGCTGGCTTTTTTCGATAACCTGGTAAGCTTCTTCGCGATCATAAATATGCGTAATTTCAACATCGTTATGTTCATCGTTCGGCGCATCTTTGTAGGTCAAAAAATAATGATGCAGGCGATCAACAATATTCTCGGGACAATCGTTAATTGACTGAATTTGACCGAACACACCATCATCTTTTAGGACAGCCACAATCTTATCGTCTGCTTCATCACCATCAATCATACGAAATCCGCCGATAGGAATTGCTTGTAACAGGATGTCTCCATGAGTCACAACTTTTTCCGTTAAAACACAAATATCCAAAGGATCCTGGTCGCCCTGCAGGGATTCTCGATTGATCTTTTGAGCGCTGAACTCCGCAACCGCTTCTCCACAATATGTCTGTGGTATCAGGCCATACAAACAGGGGCAAATATTCGAGTATTTTTGAGGACGGTCAATGGTCAGATGGCCGGTAATTTTTTCCAGTTCATACTTGACCGTGTCGGTGGGTACAACTTCGATATATGCGGTTACAATTTCCGGTGCCTTAACACCAATGGGTACACCGTGCCACGGGTGGGATTTAAACAGATTACCCATCAAAGCCCACAGCGCTTCGGAATGTTGATTTTTCATTGCATTGCCTTTAAATTCAGAAGTCCTGTTCTTACGAAATATTAATAAGACCAAGCCGAATGAAGTAGGCTGAATTGAGGAACGAAATCCAGCCTACGCAAAATCGATCTACTCAGGGATTCCAGGTATTTTCTGTGGCTCCTAACCCACCACTATCATCAACATCCCAGGATTTAAGTCCTGTTTGAGTCAGCTCCAAAAAACCATCGCCAATCTGGGCATTTATAGGCGTTGCCCGCAACGTAAAAGTCGTCGCAGTAGCCACTGGAATTGTCAGAGCATAGGCTTTCACGTTGCCATCGATTGGCGTTTGATTAGGGAAAATACCTCCAGCCCCTATAACAGGAGGTGCTAACCCCCCCACTAAATAGCTACTACCCGCAGTAAACTGTCTCTCCATTAAATTAGAAAGTTGTTGCAAAGCCCCCTGTGCTTCAACACGCCGAGACCGTATCACACTATTCTGATAAGCAGGATACGCTACCGAGGCCAGAATCCCTATAATCACAACAACAATCATAAGTTCCATCAGTGTAAAACCCTGCATACGATTTCGTTCCATTACTTTCATCTCCATAAATATAGTTTAAATGTCAATTTTGGCTTTTCTGTTTAGCAAGCTTCATGATCAGAGTGCAAACCATAAATTCATCGGGACGCGGGCAAAACCATCCATGACTGTCTGCGGCAACAGTCCCATAACGTACGCCCAGTCTATCGATACCAACCTATCTTCGTTTAGGGCTTTTGGGGCGCAGCTTCCAATACCCATATTGCTAAAATATGGTTCCTTTTTCCCGGCTCCAGGCTGGTCTTATATCCTACGCGCGCACCAAGGCCCAAGGGTGCTTCTTTACTGTTACTGGCAAAATTATGAATCTTTAATGATTCGTTAAATACGAACTTCTTCCCGCCAATATTAATAACACCGTCTCGCTTCGAATATTCCTGGACTTCACCCATCAATTCGAAATTCATCAACGGCGCTTCATCATTCACCTGCGCAATAACAACCGTCGAAGTTAAAATTGAAAGCCACACAAAACATCCAATAATTAATGATTTCATTACTTCCCCCTGCACCATTCAGTTAAAAACACTGTCATAGAAATTCACCGCTAAAACATATACACGAGAAGCAGTTACAATTCCTGCCAATTAAGTCTGCCAATACTACCCGCTGCATTCTCCACAGTGGTTTCAATTTGACCACTCGATCCACTCATGAACTTAAATTCCGTTTCCTGATCACCACCATCGAGTATACCGGGTGTCGATATAATTCCAACGGCCGATTTTTTGCCACTCACGGTTGCCAAAGCAGTCACATCCGGGTCGGGGTCACTATCAACCATATCCGCTTGATCGAATTCAGTGTCATGGTTTAGATCAAAAGGCTGAACTTCCAAGCGACTCCCCGACACTGCATCCAGTTCCATCAACCACCCAGTTCCACCCGCGTTACACGGATCCTCGTCGGGTATTAAGGTTGTAAAAATAATACGGCCAGATCGCAATACCGAAGTAGATACTATCCTTTCTCCTGCATTATTTGGAGCCATAGCACCCGAATTGATCATATCCATTCGCCACCCCATCTGGGTTGCGGGAGGTGTTCCCGATAATACCGTTGCACTGGTGTTCCAGGTTACAGTATTTGTAGTCGTCAACCGAAGATCAACATCAAATGTGTTTCTGGCATCAGACACCGGTATTTCATCCGTAATATCTTGTTCAAGAAGATTTAAGCGATTGAAGGGCGGAGCACTGTAATTCGGATCAGGGCTCGCAGTCAAAGGTCCGGGTAACTGCTTATCCCATACCGCATAAAAAGTCTGGGTTGCCTGACCAGCCACAACCCCATCACCCACTTCAAAATACTGTCCGGTACCGAAATACACTATAGATCCTCTGACAGCAACACCGTTACCTCCCAGAGCGATAAGATCGTCGTGTAACCCTGTCACTGGATCCACCGAACCGGTCACCGCCTCATCGGGTGCCTGCCCCACCTGTGGACGAACGGTTATTGGCTGAAATGTACCCAGAGAATCTTTTGCTGTAAACAGCGGGACACCGCCAAAATCCACTGTCCAATTGGCTGGGTCGGGACTCGTAAGATCAAATTTCCAAAGGTTACCAAACAAATCACCTGCGTAGGCGACATCAATGATAAAATCACCATCTCTGTCCACAGGCGCCGCCGGGCTGAGACCGTTGGGACGACCCAATGCCTGCGGATCCTGGGCAAATCCCACCAGTGTATCTATTTTCTTAACCAGGGTACCCGTTGCAATATCGACAATATACAATACCGCGTTACCGGTAACACTTGCATTTCCGTCCGCTTCGGTATTGTTATAACCGTTTGAAAAGAGGGCATGCCACTTACCATTGTGCAACCTGACAATATTAACAGACTGCCCATAGGTATTACCCAGATCGACATCATCACTGTCGGTAAACTCCCAAAGCGCGATATCTGCTGAATTCGCTTCATCAAAACTCGAAGGATCGCTTACGTCCAAAGCAAACACACCTTGTCCACCTGCACCATAACCGCCACTGAGTACCGTGTGCCAGGCACTGAGGTAGAACGCTTCAACTACGGTCGCCGAACCATCCACATAGTATTGGTGACTATAGGTCGGAGACGTTACCTTATTGAGTTGATCAATCAACTTGGCAGGAACATAAGCGATTTTTTCATTTCCGGTTCCACTGTCAAATGATTCAGCAACACCATCATAAACCCCTGCATCGACCCCATGCAGTACGCCATCGTTACTTCCAAAATAAACAATGCGTTGCCTGTACTTATGCGTCTGGCGAAAAGCACTGTAGGGAACTGCATTTTCCAACGGTGTTTCCCCAATCTTAGTAATATCGTCCCATACACTGGGGTAAACGATATTCGGCTCACCAACAAAAACAGGACTGGAATGAACGACATCAGCCAGATGACTGGTTCGTGTTCGAAATGGCCCTCCAACTGACTGCTCCTGGCTCGCATCTCCACGGACGTAATCAACTCGCTCATCACCCAAACCATCTGCCAATGCGGTCGATGGATTCAGATCCAGAGCCGCTTGCTGAGCAGCATTCAACGACGCAAACCGAAAAGGAATACCCAAGCCAGTCAGCGGATCCAGAGAAATAATTTCTCTGCCCGTGTCAAAATCCTGCGCAGTAATCTGCACAGCCGCATCCCAAACATATGAAGCCAGGCTGCCATCTGTATTGACTGGAAAAGCTAATAATTGGCCTGTCCAGTCACCGCTGTTAAATTTTGCCTGATAAAGGTGAGTATCGCTGCCTATAGAACCAGAATTAAGTGCGGGAGAAGCGGATGATCCAACCCTGTCTGCAATATCACTGAGTACGTTTGTCAATGAATCTGCAAATTCTGTCGGGTTGGATGCGCTAAAATATCCTCCCCGGCTATTCAACGCTGTATGCCATAAATCGTCAGTTTTGAACACGGACGACGCGGCTGGATCAGGCCAATCCAACAACCCTGCAGTCAAATCTGCCAAATCAGTATCAGGATCCAGCGATCCAGGCACGCCCAAACCAACTGTAAAATTCACAAGATGCTGCCAATAAGCAGGATCATCAGGATTGGTCGGAACCAGATTGGCAACATCAGTACGTAAATCGCGATTCCAATAATACATTCCAACATCTGCAAGAGTATCCGAAAAACCATCCTTGTAGGGCGCAACAGGCGTATATTGATAATTGGTTGGAGTAGTGATAGTCGGGCCCGTACTATTATCCACGTTTGCCTGTGCAGCGACTGTCGACGCCGAAGCACCGTTCCAATAACCATCTGTCATCAATACATTGAAACTCTGGCGACACGATAGATGTGCACTAGCATCGTTTGTACCCGGAGTCTCCCCCCAAGGCCCACTGTTGTCGGCACGCTCAAAATACTGACCGACATCATCCAAAGCGCGACGCAAAGGTGTACCCGCGGGCTCCATTATATGGCCATACAGGCTATCGAAAAATGAAGTTCTGTCTGCTCCTGTAAAAGAGCGCAGCCCATTGATTACTGCACCGTTACTGGCAGCCCCATCAATGGTCGCCGCACCTTTATTGATGGCAGAAAAACCGACACGAATATTGGTGCCCTGACGGGAAAAAGCACGACCGACACCCGCCCTGGACAAAAGAATTCGTGAACGATAATAACTATACCAATTGGCAAAATTTTGAATTTCTTCCGCATAGGTACATGCCGGCGCTCCGACGCAATCGGTTCTTTCGGTGCTACCGGTATATGCACTTCCGGGATGTATCTCTACTTTAGTATATTCATCCGGATCCCAGCGACCATCTCCTCCGGCATTGTGATAAAGATAATACACTGCGGGAAAAAAAGCATCGGTTGCAGTTTCCCAAAACACATTAATTATGGTTTTACTTACATCATCCCACTCAGCTCGCCGCCAGGTTGCTGTTTGCAGATCGGCGATAGTTAAATCCCTGCATCCTTTTGCCGCATCATAGGGATTATGCAATGCACAGGTGGGCGGGGCGTCCGGGTATAAATTACCATTGGCATCAACCCAGGGCACATAGGTAATTTCCGGATTGTAATAAATTACATTTTGAGCGGACGACCTGCTGAGTAAATTGTAAGGATTATTCCCATCGAAATCGGCCAGATAATTGCTATAATCTCCACCACCATAAATACTAGGCGCACGAGGATAAACAAAGGCGAAATAAGTGATATTGTCTGGCATCATTTCCCAGTGCATCGAACCGGAATCATCCAGCGTAAACATTATATTGGGTTCCACGCTTCCGCCTAGATATATCGGCACCTGACTAAGGGTTAAACTCGCCGATTGCGCATTCGCAGAATAAAAAAGAACCCCGGCCAATAACGCTGACCAAAAGACACTGGCTTTTCTGGTACTGGTATTCATAGTACGACTCCAACTTTAAAAACTGATCCACCCAAAAATCGTACCCTTTAAAAACGCCGCGCAAAGTTAGTTTGTACAAATGCCCTTGCTGAAGCGTTTCCCCCTGTTCCCCGTGCTGTTACTGCATAAATATTGCGAAATGAACTCGATGACAGATCCTGTTGCTGTCCCATATTCTGGCTGTCCCGGATTAGGTCTATAAATTCAACGACAAAATCTGGTGCTACAGGGACTCCCTCCATGTCTGCTAAGGCTGAGGATCTGGCTATAGCCGGATCGTCCCAAATTGAACCTTCTGTATACTTGGTAGCACCGGAAGTATCATACAAAGCAGTTGCCGCACCATAAGCATCCCACACCACGCAATTGATACCTGGACACTCGGCAGTATCCGGAACTGCGGTCAAACCGGATAACCAGGATTCGCCCACACGGGTCGCGGCCTCGGCGGCCTGAAAAGCCAGAGTCAGATCTTTTGAATTACCGGCCATTCTTTGCTGCATGACAGTGGTCTGCATCGCGGTCACACCGATGATCGTCATGACTAACAATAGCATCAGACTAACGATCAATACTGCGCCTGACTGCTTCATATCTTTCAAGTGTAAAACTTTATTCATATTCGATCCCAAGTTGGGTTAAGGCACTCGATTACGCAGAGCCACTGTCGTTGTATAGATTCGATACAAACGATTGTCCTGAGCCACATTAGAATCCGCAGCACCATCGCCATCGGTATCAAATAAATCCGGTGTACCGTCATTATCGGTATCAAAGATAGCCAACATAGGACTGGCCGCCACCGTTCCGAAGTTTTGCGGTTGCGGAACCATGCGGCTGCGTTCGTCACGGATACTGGTACTGAGTAACAGACCAATACGCACACTGACCACCGTTGACCACAGACCCGCAGCATTCACTGCTGTCGCGTTTATATAGCGGTCTGCAGTACGATTACCATCGGCATCAACGCCATATAGAATCTGCATTTCATCGACATTTTCGATCAGCGGTTGGGTTGCTGCATCACCCTGACAGGCCAGATTATTATTTACATCGATAAAAAAACGGTCATTGACAACACCCGGTGGTCCACCTGCAGGGTCAAGTCCGAGGCAGGTTGTATTACTTACTTGAATCACTTGAATCTGATCGGAAGACCCCGTGGCAGAATCAGTTGTTGTTGCGGTCACAAACGCCTGTCCATTCTGAAATCCGGCCCCGCGAATCACGCGCTGTAATATTTCAGTGGCAAATCGACCATTTTCCTGCAACCTGGACAATTCATCCTGTAAGAAATAGGTTTGTTTATTACTGATATAAATTTGTATCACGCCACCGACCAGAACCAGACTCAGTAAAAGCCCGATCATAATTTCAATCAGAGAAATCCCCTGTTGCCGATATAAGCGATTTGTGGGCGTTTTTATCATGGCTGAATCGTCACCGTATATGTTTGCACGGGATCGATTAAATCAGATGTTGCTTCATCCCAACTCACTGTTAGATCAAACATTGAACCTACAGTACAAACACCATCCGTATCAACTCCTGGAAATCCGGGATCTGTATTATCCACACAACCTATCACTCCCGCTCCATTCGGGAATACCCGTGTGATTGCGGTTTGCCATGATGACAAATCCAGTTGAGCAATTTCCTGGGGATTGCATTCTGTACCCGTGACCGTTCCGCCAAAATTTGTAATACAGTCCCATGCCGGGGCAACGGGGGCCGGGTTTTCAGTATAATTATCGGCGTCTGTACCCGCCCGGTTAGCCCGCATTCTATCGGCCATTTCGTTGATCAGATCCATGGCCTGTGAAGTCATTTGCGAAGAACTATTCTGCCTTAAAGCAACCGTCTGCAGCCCAGCCAAACCCAGCAAACCAATTGCAAGGATTACCATGGAAATAAGCACTTCAATCAGAGTGAAGCCCGAACTTTTTGAAGCATTTGAGCCTTTCATAACTAACATACCGCACCAGCAGGAACATCAGCATCATCACCAGGCCGAACTCTTGCCCGTCCCGTCGCGCTTAGCATCAACACTCTGGCTTTTGCTCGATTATTGGCAAACACTGGGACTCTATCATCACAATACACAAAGGTACCAAACATATTGACCGAGAGACCGCTGGCTCGATAGGTCACACGATTCACAACAACACCATTTCCTGTTAGCGTTGCGGTACTGTCGAATCCATCGTACACACGTATTATGTCGGTGGCTGCATCCACTACCCCAACAACCCCGGTTGCAATTGGATCATCGAACACGATCCAGCCTTGCTGCCAACCTCTAGCACTTACATCACAAGCCTGACCGTCTGCACTTTTACAAACTGTAACCCTGTTATGCCGTTTAACAGCTTCGCTACGAGCAAGCATCATTGCTGTCAAAAAATTATTCATCTGCGCAGACTGACGATTATTCTGAACCAGGGATCTAAAATTGGGTACACCATAACTCAAAACAATAGCGGCAATCATCAAAGTAACCATGAGTTCAATCAGGGTGAAACCGGCGTTGTGTCGTTTATTTTTCATAGTAGAATTTATAGCAGAATAAATTTTATTGTCGCGTATTTTCCGACCAAAGGCGTAATCGTTCCGATAAACGGTCATTGACACCAAGAAATCATACTCGCTTGTCAGTTAAACATCGCACTCTCCCATTAGAAATTGTAGCGCCTGTCCCTATAAATTCGAGTCTCCAGCCAAAAAAAGTTCCCAAAAACTGTTGGCGCCATAATACAAAGCATTCGTCGAGTGCTTTTATGAAAGTGTAAACCATTGAATGATTGGACTTCTACAACAAAAGTGTTGCGGCAAACTGACTCGAAAGGGTCACACGCCTCCCAAAAAAATTACTGCCTATCACCCTAACCATGAAACTTTCTATATAGATATCGATAAACGAGCTATTTGATTTTTCAGCAACCTATGGTCTTATATGCAATATTTTACAAATAGAAATTTATTTAAATGACAGCAGCTACTGATCCACAAAACTTATTCGAATCAGCCAACTCATTTATACCCGGCGGTGTCAATTCACCGGTTCGAGCATTTAAATCGGTTGGAGGAACACCTTTATTTATCGACAGGGCATCCGGTGCGTATATCTATGACTCGGAGGGAAATCAGTACATAGACTATGTCGGTTCCTGGGGACCCATGATCGTTGGCCACAGTCACGCCGAGGTTATCCAGGCTGTACATGAAGCCGCAGACTATGGATTGAGTTTTGGAACACCCACCCAAATTGAAACTCAAATGGCCGAAAAACTTTGTTCGCTGGTTCCATCACTGGAATTGGTTCGAATGGTTAATTCCGGTACAGAAGCCACCATGAGCGCCATTCGACTGGCTCGTGCTTATACGGGCCGCGATACCATCATAAAATTTGAAGGCTGCTATCATGGCCACAGCGACGCATTACTGGTTAAAGCCGGTTCAGGAGCATTAACGCTGGGCGTACCCAGCTCGCCTGGTGTTCCGACAGCACTCGCCGAACAGACCTTGACACTTGGTTACAACGATATAGATGCTGTTCGACAAACATTTTCATCACTGGGCTCACAAATTGCTGCAATTATTGTCGAACCGGTTGCCGGAAACATGAACTGCATTCCGCCAGCAGATGGTTTTCTGGAAACGCTTCGCAAAGTCTGCGACCAATATAATTCCATATTAATTTTTGACGAAGTCATGACCGGATTTCGAGTCGCTCTTGGAGGCGCACAAGAATTGTATGGCATTACACCCGACATAACTACTCTGGGTAAAATTATTGGTGGTGGTATGCCTGTCGGTGCGTTTGGCGGCAAACGTGAAATCATGCAGCAACTGGCCCCTCTGGGCCCTGTTTATCAGGCTGGCACCTTATCGGGCAATCCCGTTGCAATGGCCGCCGGACTGAAAACGCTGGAATTAATATCTAAGCCAGGATTTCACCAAAAATTATCCGACACAACGATCCGTTTGACCCAAAGTATCGAAAATATCGCCAAAAGCACAGGTGTTTCGCTCACCACAAACGCTGTTGGTGGAATGTTTGGTGTTTTTTTTACCGAGCAAAATCAAATTCGGGATTTTGACTCTGCTGTAGAATGTGATCAGGAACGATTCAAACACTATTTCCATGGCCTTATTCGCCAGGGTGTCTATATCGCTCCATCAGCATTCGAAGCCGGTTTTGTGTCTTCGGCCCATAACGAAACGGTTATTGACAACACTCTGGATGCTGTAGCCAAAGTATTGAGTAAAATAAAAAATTCCTCGACAGTTTAAGGTTTCAATATGGAATCAATCTCCTTGCCAATCGCATTAATTTGGAGCTTAGGCCTTGTCGTTTTAATCGTCATTCTGTTTTTCATTACAAAATCGATACTCTTGGTAAAAGCAATCCGGCATGAAAACTCCAGACTGCAATCTTTAAATATTAATCTAAATTCTGAACTCGCGGTCGCCAACGAAAAATCTTATCAAATTGAATTTCTAACACAACAACTCAACCTCGCAACAGAAAAAAGCGAATCAATACAAGAAACACTAAGTCAGGAATCAAAGGCAAGAGCCCGTGCCGAACAGCAAGCATCAAGAATCCCCGAATTTGAAGCAGAATGTCTCAAGCTGTCATCAACCAACGGAACACTGCAATCCGAATTGACACAACTTAAAACTCTCAATGCGGAGTTACAAACCCGGATCGAGGCCGAACACAAAAATGCCGAAGAAAAATTGCAATTGGTAAAAACCGCTGAAGATCAACTCGTTCATCAATTTAAATCTCTGGCTGGTAAAATTCTCGAAGAAAAAAGTAAAACTTTTACCGAACAAAACAAAACCAATATAAGCAATATTCTATCCCCTCTACAAGCCCAATTAGGCGAATTTAAGAAAAAGGTTGAAGATGTATACGTCAACGAATCAAAAGACCGAGCTTCACTGAAAGAAGCGATTAAAAACCTGCATCTTGAAAATCAGCGAATGACCCAGGAAGCAAATAACCTGGTTAAAGCTTTAAAGGGCGATAAGAAAATACAAGGAAACTGGGGAGAACTGATTCTTGAAAAAGTACTTGAACAATCGGGCTTACGTAAAGACTTTGAATACCATACCCAAGGGGGATTCAGGGATTCCGATAATCGCCTGCTAAAACCGGATGTCGTTGTTCATTTACCCGAAAATAAAGACGTCATCATCGATTCGAAGGTATCGCTTATTGCATACGAAACGTATTCTTCTGCAGAATCAGATTTGGTTCGCCGACAATCACTTGATGAACATGTCGTCGCCATCAGAAACCATATAAAAACACTCAGCAGTAAAGACTACTCTAATGTAAAAGGATTAAGATCACTGGACTTCGTGTTGATGTTTATGCCAATAGAAGCGGCGTTCCTAGCTGCATTTCAACACGACGATAATTTATTCTCGGACGCCTTTAAAAATAATATTATCGTAGTAACACCCACAACCTTGTTAGCCACATTGCGAACAATTGAAAATATCTGGCGCTACGAGAGGCAAAACGAAAGTTCAAGAATTATCGCCGACAAAGCAGGTTCCCTTTACGACAAGATTCGGGGCTTTGTAGAAGATTTTGAGAAACTCGGTTCGCAGGTGTCAACAGTACAAAATACCTACGACACTATCATGAATAAATTGACCCGGGGTAAGGGTAACCTAATACGACAGACAGAAAGTTTCGTAGAATTGGGAATCAAAATAAAAAAACCAATTCCGAAATCTATCGTTGAACTAGCAGACAACGACACCTTAGATGCTCACGAAAACCGTGTTCAAGAAACTCAGGAAAAGACGTAAATCCTCTATAGGTGCACACCAGCTTCGGCAACAGGCTTATTGTAGCAACCTAAAAATTAACGCTTCATTGAATCGAAAAATTCAGCGTTGGTTTTGGTTTCTTTGAGTTTACCCAATAGAAATTCACTGCCTGATAGTTCATCCATTGGATGTAAAATCTTTCTCAATATCCAACATTTCTGCAGTTCTTCAGGACCAACCAGATATTCCTCCCTACGGGTTCCAGAACGATTTATATTGATCGCTGGATATATCCGTTTTTCCGCAATTTTCCGATCCAGGTGCAATTCCATGTTACCAGTACCCTTAAATTCTTCATATATGACTTCATCCATACGCGAACCGGTATCAACAAGAGCTGTCGCAAGAATAGTCAGACTACCTCCCTCTTCAATATTACGCGCTGCACCAAAAAACCGCTTGGGTCTTTCCAGAGCATTGGCATCCACACCACCGGTCAAAACCTTTCCTGAAGAAGGAACGACGGTATTATAAGCTCTGGCCAGCCGGGTAATTGAATCGAGCAAAATAACCACATCGTGTTTATGCTCAACCAGACGCTTAGCTTTCTCAAGCACCATATCAGCAACCTGAACATGTCTCGTGGGCGGTTCGTCAAAGGTACTGGAAACCACTTCACCTTTTACACAACGCTCCATTTCGGTCACTTCTTCCGGGCGTTCATCAATTAACAGAACAATCAGCAAACATTCCGGATTATTGGCTTCAATAGAATGAGCCAAATTTTGCAAAATCATCGTTTTACCGGCTTTCGGTGGCGATACAATTAAACCTCGCTGCCCTTTTCCGATCGGTGCAACCAGGTCAATCACACGAACGGTTAAATCTTCTGTTGTACCGTTCCCCATTTCCAGAACAAAGCGTTGATTTGGGAAAAGCGGCGTCAGGTTGGTAAAAAGAAGTTTATGTTTGGCATTTTCCGGCGCATCATAGTTAATCTTTTCCAGTTTGAGCATTGCGAAATAACGCTCATTATCTTTCGGGGGTCTGATCTTCCCTGATAATGTATCGCCGGTTCTAAGGCTAAACCTTCGAATTTGGCTGGGCGAAACATAGATATCATCCGGACCGGCCAAATAAGAACTTCCTGGCGAACGCAAGAATCCAAACCCGTCCTGGAGAATTTCCAATACACCATCACCGTAAATATCTTCTCCACTTTTTGCGTGCTTTTTCAAGATTGCAAAGATCAGATCCTGCTTTCTTGATCGACCAACCCCATCAATACCCAAAGCCTCGGCGGATTGAATAATTTCAGGAACAGTTTGCTGCTTTAATGCGGTAAGATTCATAATGAGGAAATTAGATTATCGCAACCGGCGTTCGGGAACCGTCCCAAATTGAATTGCTGTATTGGTTGATGGGCTTTGGAGAAAGACACGCCCGCCAGGACGTACAGGTAGAAGAATTTATACAGTTAATGTAAAACTAGCACAGTATAGAGAAGCCGTCTAGCTAAAGACTCCAGAGAAAGGAAACCTACAGATTACTATCAATGAATTCAGCAAGCTGCGATTTTGTTACCGCACCCACTTTTGTCGCCTCAACTTCACCATTTTTAAATAGCATTAATGTGGGTATTCCACGAACAGCATAATGCTGGGGCGTTGTTGGGTTTTCATCAATATTCAGTTTTGCTACAGTCACTCGCCCACTATAGTCGGCGGCAATTTCATCCAATACCGGTGCGATCATTTTACACGGGCCACACCACTCGGCCCAATAATCAACCAATACCGGTTGTTCGGCATTAAGTACATTTTCACCGAAATCATCATCAGTTACATAAATTATATCTTCGCTCACGCTTATCTCCATTGAGGTTGTTTACGAAGTGTAGATATCCGGAGTTGGCGACATCAGAAAACAGGAAATCGATACCGGATACGAATACGAAGGTCGCCCATTTCAGCGCAAATTGAAGTTTAATGCAAGCCTAACTCTTAAAATCGTTGCTTTTGAATGTATAAAGCAACGCAAGCTATTGTTACTGATCCGCTCACTCATGAAGCTGTATATATCTGTTTTTATAAGCAATTATGGCTTTTTTTTATCCCTATAAGTTCTTGTCTTGAAGATTATTCAGGAATAGAAAATTTTTCTTCATATCCGTGTGCTCGTTAATAGGTTATCCTTTACACTTAAATCAAATTGTATAAGATCCATCCAAAATATAAATCTTAATCCATGTTTCTTAAGCATGGCTATAAATTTGGAGCCGCTTAGCGGCTTAACTGTAGTTACTGTTTTAACTAAGTATCTTCTCTGCACATCTAAATCATTGACTCAGTTGTTTTTTATAACTCACAAAACCAGTGGTTACGGCAATCAAATAGATCCGTAACCATCGATTTAGCGTCAGGATATTAGTATGGGCAGCAATGCATTAACCGACACACGATTTGATAGTTTTTCCCTGAATGAAGTCATATTGAATGGATTAACAGGTGCAGATTATAACTTCTGCACACCCATTCAAGAGAAAGCGTTACCAATAGCCCTTGATGGGCGAGACGTGGCCGGACAAGCACAAACCGGAACAGGAAAAACAGCAACATTTCTACTCGCTACATTTCAATATTTGTTAGCGAATAAAGACAAAAAGAGCAACAAACAACCCCGCGCGCTAATTATCGCACCCACACGCGAATTAGCCATTCAAATCGCCAATGACACAAAATCACTCGGACAATTTACGCCATTCAAAGTCAGCCTTGTTTATGGGGGCACAGGTTACAAACAGCAAATTGCCGATATCAGCGAAGGCACAGATATACTAATCGGTACACCAGGACGCTTAATTGATTTTTATAAGCAAAAATTGTATCGACTGGATAATATTCAAGTCATTGTGCTCGATGAAGCTGACCGCATGTTTGACCTGGGTTTTATTAAGGACATTAGATACTTATTGAGAAAAACACCGCAACCAAAACAAAGGCTCAGCATGTTATTTTCGGCAACATTATCCTACCGAGTACTGGAACTTGCCTACGAGCATATGAATAACCCCGAATTAGTCCGTATTGAACCCAAACAAATTACCGCAAAATCAATAAAACAATACGCCTATTATCCGGCAAATGAACAAAAAATTTCTCTACTTATAGGCTTGCTTTGCCAAAAGTCACCTTCCCGAAGTATTATTTTTGTTAACACCAAACGGGCTGCCGAACAGGTAAAGATATTTCTCCGAGAAAATAATTTCGATACCGGTGTACTTTCTGGTGATGTCCCCCAACAAAAACGGCAGACTCTGCTTAAACGTTTCCAGGATAATGAACTGCCTATCTTAATTGCTACAGATGTCGCTGCCAGAGGCTTACATATCGCCGATGTTTCTCATGTCTTTAATTTCGACCTGCCCCAAGATGTAGAAGATTATGTCCACCGAGTTGGCAGAACTGCACGGCTTGGTGCAAGTGGAGAAGCCATTAGTCTGATTTGCGAGGAATATGTTTATTCGTTACCCGACATTGAATCCTATCTTGGCCACAAATTACCGATGGAATCCATAACGAAAGAGCTACTACCTGATATAAAAAAGCCTAAAAAACGAAGATCAAAACCCTTCAAAAAAAATATTAATCGATCATCTAAAAAACCCACAGGTAGTCGAAGAAAACAGGCACCACGAGGATAACTTTCGAGATAAAACCAAGCTTTCCTAAGGTCAGTATTCAATTTATATTTTTCTAAGATGGAAATTGTTGATGATCCGGGCTTCTGCAACAGGAACGTCGCAGCAGAAATTAGAGAAACTTTCACTCAGCCCAATTAATTCATGATTTTCATGGCTGAGCTTGAAACTACACTTTACTGATACCTGTAAAACAACACAATATCTGTCAACCATGCCTCAAAAGCCAACTATATTAAAAAGAAACACACTCGCGACAACCCGGCTTTTTCGAATTGAATCGATTGACCTGGAATTTAGCAACGGTACTCAATGCCAATTTGAACGTTTGACGCGCGGCACATCCAGCGGTGCTGTACTCATTGTTCCGATGTTAGATAAAGAAACAGTATTGTTGATACGCGAATACGCAGCAGGAGTCGATCGATATGAGATAGGACTTCCAAAAGGGAAAACTGAAACTGATGAGCCACTGTTAGACGCCGCAAATAGAGAACTGAAAGAAGAAGTCGGCTATGGCGCCAATAAACTTACATTATTATCGTCCGTGACCATTGCTCCAGGGTATTTGGAGCATGCAACAGAAATAGTAGTGGCGCAAGAATTATACGAAGAAAAACTGGTTGGTGACGAACCCGAAGAACTCGAAATCATACCTTGGAGTATTCACGACATAACTGGCTTAATTTCTTCGGGAAATTGCACTGAAGCCAGAAGTATCGCAGCGTTATACATGACCAAAGATTATCTGGCAGGCGCTTTATCTCTGATGTAACAACGCATCATACACCTTCATACCCACCTGGTTTCGGTACTAATATTTGCAGCTAATCATTGAAAATAAGCTGCAATTTTTCCGTCACGCACCGTATACAATTTAAGTAAAGAGAGAACAATATATTGTTACTTTCTAAAATCTAAAGAAATATTCCTTTATTTTAGAAAAAATGAACTACGCTTAATAGCAATGCGTCATATTCTGTTTTAATCGTCATTGGATTCATTGCTGCCATGTCTATACCTAAAAGGCATCTTTCTGCTAACTTACCTCTAACCTTGGCAACACACGTTGCCCAGCAAACGCCGTACTCCCTTGATCAAGCTTTACGTGGTGTCTATGGAATACTCTCCTGTTACGAAGACACTTCAGAAGCCAGCAAGGCTATAGAAGAATTTATCCAGTGTATGTCCGAGTAATTACAAATTTCAGCTTCAACTATTTCGAATAAATTCGACCTCTTGCAACCGCAATGTTACAACGAAACTTGTCGGAAATATTTAAGCGATCCAAACAATCAAATGCCTGTATCATAATCACCCAGGTTCGAACCCCCTAATCTCATGGATAAAATTTAACGGATCTCTATGGCCCGGCATTGAAATTCTGTAATACCTCGCTACTGTCCAAGGCTCGGCTATACACCGCAACCAATCGGTACTCTCCCTGCCAATCACGAGTCGTG
>CAZGQY010000013.1:22779-41435 GCA_964528035.1 uncultured Methylococcaceae bacterium
CTCTCGAACTCGCATCCACGGTCACAGTCAGTTCATCAAACACGGTTTCCACCGTGTCATCAGCGGTCAGACGCAACACATAGACGCCCTCAACACTGAATGTGGCATTGGTATCCACTGCATTGGCATCCGTGAAGGTCACCACCCCCGGGCCACTCTGTTGACTCCAGGTGGTATTCAATACCCCTGTCGGTAAACCATCATCGCTGACCGTTCCATCCAGATTCGCCGCGCTCGGCAGGGTCACCGGCTGATCCGGGCCTGCATCAACATTTGGCGGTAAATTCACACTATTATCGTCGCCAGTTGAAATAATCAGACTAACGGGTTGAGAAATTCCTCCTTGTAGAGATCCTTTGTGGCTAATATCAACGCGATATATACCGGCTACCCGTTCAGTTAAAACTATCTGTTCCACCGGATCGCGTATATTATCACCCGTGACAGCAGCCAAACTCGGATTTAAGCGATCCAGAATCCAGGGTTGATGCGTCACGCCGTTGGGGTCAATCAACCTGACATCCAGATCATTAACCAACATCGACGTCGATGGATCAAGACTAAAGGGCGGAGGAGTTCCGGGTGGATCTGTCCAAACGATAGTCACTTTAATAGCCCCAGAACTACTGGAAGCATCAAACAGCTGAGTCTCTACAACACCATCATCCAGAACCAGCTCATGAATTTCATTGCTTGGTTGACCCAGTGAATCCTCAGTCATAATCTGGGCAGCCACTGCTGTATTCAAAAGACCCCAGCCATAAACATAATCAGGACCGACTGTTCCGGCATCATCGGCAGTATGTATCACCAAGGCTCGCATAGTAGCCGCCGACAATGGGTTCACAAACAAATTTTCAGCATGCTGGCGGAGTAAAGCCAGTGAACCCGAAGTATTGGGCGTTGACATCGATGTCCCGGAAAAATTGCTATAACTACTATCACTACCGGCAACAGAAGAATTCAGGCTAATTCCGTTTGCAACCAGATCGGGCTTAATACGACCATCGTCGGTAGGGCCCCATCCGCTGAATGAAGAAATGGCTACACTACCTGATCCCGCATAACCTCCCGGTACGTCATGAACCGCACCAATAGTCAGTATATTCTTGGCGGATCCGGAACCGCCACCAATTGAATCGTAACCAGTCGTTCCACCGTCCCCCGGATGACTATCAGTAGAAATAACATAATTGCCAACACTACCGTCGAAATGCCAATGTGTTGCCCCCGCAGAGGGCCCAGATTCATTTCGATCATTACCCGCTGATTTTACCATCAGGTAATTGGGCGAATCATAGGCTAGCTGATCCCAATCACGTGCAGTGGCAGAATAAAATCCAAACATCCAGTCTTCCTGGACACTCACTGATACATCGCCAAACCAAACCCACAAACCGTCTCCAAAAAAATTGAAAAACCAACCGGTAATAAATCCGTAGGAATGATTAGAAATACTTACGGGGCTGGCAGACAGCTGCTCGTTTATCATTTCTGATAGGTCGCTGTTGAAATCCCAGGCCTGTAAAGACCCGGCAAATGCCATACCACGAGCCGCGCCACTGACTCCCGAAGCAATCATTGTGCCTGCCACATGAGTGGCATGGTTACTCAATGAAGCGGCATCATTGTTTGTGACTCTGCCAACAAGTTCCTGATGAGTATCACGAACATTACCTCCATCCCAAATTCCAAGCAATTGTCCTGAACCATTGAGGGCCAACCCAGCACTACCACCCGAATAGACTTCATCTGTAGAAACCGTATCTGCAGCAATCGCATTATCAGTCAAATAATAAATGGGTCGATTGCTTAAAAACTTTTGCAATTCCGCATGTCGACCGCCAGCATCCATAAAACGCAGTGGCAGTCCCATACCGGCCGCCCGATTCATTGCACTAATACGCTGTTGTTCGAAAACCGGGATCCTTTCGGCACTCATTTGTTCAAGGTTCTGGCGCCTTGCTTGAGCGGCAAGAGGCTGGGTGATTACAGTGCACAGGATAAAAACCAATACTAACCAAGCCTTGCTTGAAGCTGACACAAAGCCGTAGAATTTTGTTCCGAACATACCCACTCCCCATATATTTCTTCAAAGCCACTATCCAGTATTAGTAAGCTGTCGGTAGCCCTACTGGTTTGTATTTTACATTTTGCTTCAGAAAAGTATTAAGAGGGCAATAACTATACCGAATATTAAAATATCTTTTTTATCATTTAGTTTAACGACAACGAAAGCAATTAATACGGTATTAAAAGAAAAATGTAAAAATAACTGACAAATTTAGTCAGTAGACAAATAGATATATTGGAAGTATATAAGGACGGTTATTTAGTTCTGATCAACGCAAGTATATAACCCAGGAAGGAACAATCTAATAATCACGCCACCTTTTGGATTATGTTCTGCCCATATTTTGCCATTGTGCGCATCAACAACCTCTCTGCAAATTGCCAGACCCAAACCTGTTCCACCCGCTCCATTTTGCGTCATACTACTTTGAACAAATTTACCGAAGACTGTTTTCAACTCATTATCTGGGATACCTATACCCTGATCAATAAAGGACAGCAAAACCCCTCTGGTTTTATTCGTATCAGTTAAGCGCTTACCCAAAACCATTTCAGTTATATCAAATTCGACACAAATAGAGGAACCTTCCAGTGAATATCTTATCGCATTGCTAATAATATTACTGAATACCTGTAATAGCTTGTTTTTATCGCATAGAATAACTATAGGCTTTTTTGGTTCAAGGACTTTAAACTCTATTCGTTTAACTTGAATATTAGTTAAATTCTCACTCTCTATCTGGCGAACTAAAGAATATAATTCATGGTTCTCAAAATTGAGTTCTTCATTACCCGATTCAAGTTTTGACAGATCCAATAAGTCATTCAGTAGCAGTAACAAACGTTGACTAGCTGTTTCAACTCTGGATAGAAAACCATGTACCTTATCTGCTTGGTTATCAGTAAGGGGCAAGGTTTTAAATTGTTTTAAAGCGAGTTTGTTAAAACTGATTATTCCATGCAGAGGTGTTCTCAGTTCATGGGATATATTCGCTAAAAATACAGATTTTGCTTTGTTAGCATGCTCAGCTTCTTCTTTGGCAAGCTTTATATCTTTAACTTGTTCGTCAACTAATTCCTGTAAATGATCACGGTGGTTTTGTAATTGTTCCTCGAATAATTTTCGATCAGTTATTTCAAAATAAATACTCAGGTACTGATAGGGTTCTTTATCTTCACCTATAATCGGTGTAGTACTTTCTGTAAACCAGATCGCTTTTTCTTTATCGTCTAAATAACAAGCATCTCCAACCCAGGGAGTACCTTGCGACAATATTTCTCTTCTTTTTCGAAGTTGCTGCTCGCAATCAGACCGCCCACTGAACTTTACCTGAATATATTGCTCACCAATAAAATCACTGGGTTTTCTTCCCAGAGTATTGCAAAAATGATCATTTACCTCTATCACGCGAAAATTTTTATCGCGTGTAATAACCCCGGCCGCAAAATCTAAAGCGTGTTTTCGATTCTCCCGATCCTTTTCAAGTTGTTTATTAACAATATGATCACTGAAAAAATAAACTAATCCGCAATTCTTATTTTCTAAATCAGGAACATTATTTTTCGACGGAGAATTTTTACCATTACTTTTATTTAAAAAAGCATTTTCATGCTGGATGGGCTGAACCACTGAAACATCGAGTAACAGATCATAATTCGTTCTATGTCTGGCCAGCAAATGAATATCTGGCGAAACACGTGAGGAGATAAAATAGCGAAGATAAGAATCAACATTACCGTCAGCCCAATCTGGACAGGGAATAAGATCCGGAATTTTACGGTTGACAACCTCATCTTCGCAGTAACCGAAAATATTTTGGGCCGCAACGTTAAAATGTTCTACTTCTCCTTTATTATTGAAAACAATGATGCCCTTCGATGCACTAAGCAATAACGGATCCAATTTCGTTTTAGCATCAACGAGTTCAGAATCAGTCAACGTTGGCTCTGAATTTCGGTTCTTTAAAGCATTGACGGTATAAACCAATTGAGTAATTTCTTCTAATTCACTAACCACGTATTTTCCATAGAACATTCAAAATTCGTAATAGCGCGATGGTTTTTTGTCTAAACCGTTAGAAAAACAAAGAAGCGCCAAACAAAAACGGAGAGCTTACTGCAGAAAAGTATAGTAGAGATATTAATTTAGAAGTTTTAACTTAATTAAAAACGATACTTAAGTTTTAGGTATTCATCGGGGTCACAACTAGATACTACAAATCAAGGATAGCGTGTAATCACGCTACATTCAGGAATTCCAACAGACCCTGTTTTTTTACTTCGGCCAAAACCAATGGTGGCGCTTCAACAAATTTCAATGTTTTATTTTGCTTGTCGGCAATTCCTTTAATTAATAGCAACAAAGTAACCATTGATTGAGGCGATTGATGTGCCAACCTGGCCAAGCCACAAACAAAGTCGTCAACAGGCACACTAAACACCGCCTCCTCAAGACTCTCCAGGTAGTCCATGATGGTTTTACTCTCTATCGATGATTGATGATCGCAGCCTAGTTCCATTTTCAAGCCACCCTCAGTTTCACTGATACCAATAATCAATCGATTTTCATCAGTATAAACCTGGTTTTCCTGAGTTAAGCTATCGATCTGTTGGTCAAGACCCAATAGTGGCCCCTTATCCTGAAATAAATTTCGCGTCTGAGATAAAAGATCCATAGCCTTCCAAGGCTTAACAAGAAAACCCATTTGCATGGTTTTATCTGAACTTCGTGCAATCTCGAGCACTTTTAATATAGTGGCTTTTTTACTATCGGAACTGGACACCAGAACTCGAGTCCGTTGTTTTTTCGTCCTGGCGATACTCGCGACCTGCCGCAAAAACTGATAGCCATTTAAGTTGGGCATATGCAGATCGGTTACGATAAAATCAAAGTCACCCTTAATATAATTCTGCATGGCTTGTGCTCCATCACTCGCTTCTACAGTTCGAAACCCAGATTCCATCAGCAAATGAGAAATAAGCTCGCGCATCGATCGACTGTCTTCAGCGACCAACGCTTTTAAACCATTACTGTTCTTTACAAAACCTTCTTCTCCATCAACCTCGAATAACTCTATGTCCATGCTCACATGAAAACTCCCTGCATAAATAACTTAATACTTCTAACATCTATAATATAGACAATATCAGCTATATTCCTAGTTTCGCTTGGAAATAAATATTTGCTAAACAAACCCTCTGCACATATATAGCAGTTACATTACAATTCGTATTTCCATTGGAAAACAGAATCCACCCCTACCGATTGCGGCACCGTAAACACCGAACTGACTGAGTGGATAGCAAGTATCAAGTTTCACCTGTTGTTACAATTTGTTGTGAATTCAGGAACGAAAAAGAGGTTCAAGATTAGAATCTGCGGGCTTAACCGACTGGTTTTTTTTTGCAATAAAACCTTGAAATGCCACCCAACAATCCGAACCAGACCAGTCTTCAGAACCGGTACTGTAAAGAATATTACTTAAATGGTTTATTTGCGATTTAAGACCCCCACTACACCGCTCGGCCAAGCCCGCTAAATGAAAAGGTGGTGATTCCGGCCAACGCACACGACCCCATTCAAGCAACGCGTCTTTGGTTTGTTGTGGATCGTGTTGCTTACAGGCCAATTTTATTTTTCGGACTCTTTTCCGCTCACTTTCAATTTGAATTGAATTTATTGGCTCTGGACTGGCTTTCTTAGAACTAAAGCCCATGTATATCAGCGTTGCGATCCAGCCCATCCCCAGAAACGCACACAACCATTGCCAATAGGTCGATGTTTCTGTTGAACTTGGCGTTTTGTCTATCGCTGCACTATCAAGGGTGGAGGGCTTTCGCTCCACTTGAGCCTCATTCTCCACAGTATTTACCTGACTTTTTGTGGGGGATTTTGCTAGAATATTGATTGCAGGTATACGTGCAATTTCCATCTTATCCGTTCGAGTGTTCCACCAAGGAATTTCGATTGCTTCAATCTGATATTTTCCTCCCTGCGATGGAATCAAAGCCGTTTTCTGTTGCCGCAAACTAAATACCCCATCGTAGCGTTTTTCTTCCTGTAGCACGGGTTGATCCGGATACGTCTGAAGGTTTCCAGACTGACTGGCATCGACCTTAATAGCTTCGATTTCCGGCAACTGATTCACCGGTGCGCCCTGTGCACGAATTGTTAGAGTATGAGTCAGTGGTTCTCCTAACTCTACCGAAGGCGGCGTTTCTGACCAACTTTGCTGGACACTCACAGATGCAGCGGGAAACCAATATTTACCTGTAAAACCAGTGGGTTTTCGACGCACATTCAATTGTATCGATTTCGACCGAATTCGTTTACTCTGGGTTCCCTGTCGGCCAAAGAAACCGCGACTACGCGAAGTATAAATCTCTGCAGTCATTTTCAGTGCGGGTAACAATAATGGCCCACTTTTCTGTGGAAATACGGCATACTTTCGCTCCGTTACCCGGTATTGCACTCCATTTCTCGCAGTCATGAAGTGTCGATCATCGCCCAATTTTTCTATAATTGCTTCGTCAACCGCCGGTTCACTCAGACTGGCCTGGGCAAAATCAATTCGATGCAGAACAGTGACTGTATATATTACCTGCGCCTGTACATAGGGGTTTTCAGGTTCTGCCGATACCTCAAGAACGATGTCTTCTTTGACCTGAGAAGCAGCATTACTCACAGGTAGAACAGTTATCGGATACGGCTGGCTACTATCCTGACCAAAAGAAATCCCCGGTATTACCAAATTACCCTGGGTTTTGGCTAATACCGTCAGTGTCCAACTAACCGATTTGCTGTAGTTGCCATTAATCAGCGAAACGTTACTGCTTTGACTTTGATTCAATATCTCGAAACCCTGCTTAAGCGGTGTGAAATCCGGCTCACCGTCCGGCGACTGAGTTGCACTGAACACCAACTGAAAAGATTCGTTGAGCTTCACCGGGTTTCGGTCAGGTCTAACCCCTATTTCTACTGCTCCAGCTGAATGCATCAACGCAATTAGAGTGAAGCCAATCAGCCTTGATATAAAAACAGGGCACT
This sequence comes from uncultured Methylococcaceae bacterium, assembly GCA_964528035.1. Taxonomy (GTDB): domain Bacteria; phylum Pseudomonadota; class Gammaproteobacteria; order Methylococcales; family UBA1147; genus CAZGQY01. The sequence continues at coordinate 29,900 of CAZGQY010000013.1, forward strand.
TTTGCATACGTTTATATTTCACAATGGATTCAATTTTCTATTATCGCAATTTTGAAATTATTCTGGATGTACCACAAAGGATACATGTTACAGATCTACCCTGAACGCTAAACTGGTTGACCATCACCAGGCATCACTAACCGCATCTCGCCTCGAATTTCTTTGTTTGTATTGGTATTTAAATTTACGTCTCAGCAAGCCCCCAGGGTCATCTGGAATTCGACGCAACCACTGTTCATTGGCTTCCTGAATCTCTGTTGCCTGTTCGTCCACGTCTGCTTGTTGCACTGCTGCATTTTCATCCTTACCTTCTTCAGACTGAGTGCTATCGGGTTGCTGTATCGATTCTGCCTCATCAGTTTGATCATGCTTATCAGATTCATTTTCATCCGAGTGCGACGCCTGCTCTGGATTTTGCTTTGATTCAGAATCACGGTCAGATTCTGATGAAGTCTGATCCTGCTTGCCTCCCTGCTGTTCTGATTGTTGGTTATTTTCAGAACTGCTATCCGTATCATTTGACTCTGAATCCTCATCTTGTCTAGAATTTTCTCCGGATTTCTGCGACTTATCCTGCGACGATTCCTGCTCCTGCATTAATTTTTCAATGAGTTCCTTATTGTACCTGGCATCCTTATTCTGGGGATTCTTTAGCAATGCAGACTGGTATTCTTTTATTGCCTCTGGGAAATTCCCCATACGAGCCAAAACATTGCCTCTGTTATACGCAGAACCCGCAGCGTCCATTCCCTGAAGAGCCGCCAAAGATGATTTGTAATTTCCTGACGCATATTCAGATGCAGCCCTCCATTCAGAATTCTCGAACTTTTTTCGGGCTTCATCTATATCGCCACGTTGGAACGCAGAATAACCCTGTTGATCTGGCGTACGCCATAAATCTTTCCACTGTTGAGCAAATGCCGACTCGGGTAGTGACAGAAAACAACAAAGTAGCACTGCCAGATAGCCCCGTCTGAAAGCTAAGGCCGCAATTGGCAAAATAAACAGTATTAACCAGGGCCCTGTTTCGATCCATTGATCGATATGAGATAAATTCTGTTCCTGCTGATCTGCTTCCGGCTGACTGGAAAAAGCATCTATAAGCAATCGGATATCACGATCATCTGTCGTAATCTCCTGGTAAATACCGCCCCCTTGTTTCGCTAAAGATTGCAAGGCTACACTCGGCAATTTAGGCACCACGATATTGCCCCTGGAATCCTTAACAAAGCCGCCGCTCGCTTGGGAGATAGGCGCCCCATCTCGCGTACCGACACCCAGGACGAACAATGTGTGACTATTTGTATTCAACTCTTTAGCCGTCTGTGCGGCATTAGAATCCAAACCATCGGTAATCAAAAGAATATTGCCGGATTGTGTGCCGGATTGCTCCAATAAAGATTCTGCCTGCTGTAATGCCAGCGATGCGTGACTTCCCTGAACCGGGATAATTGAGGATTCCAATGCCGACAACTGGTTACTGATGGTCTCTGTGTCATCTGTCAGCGGAGCCACAGTAAATGCATTGGCTCCATACACTATTAATGCGGTCAAACCCTCTTTACGTTGTTGCAATATGTCAGTGATTTTAAAGCGTGCCCGTTGCAATCGGCTCGGCTTGATATCCGCTGCATCCATCGACCTGGACAGATCCAATACAATAACTAAAGCGGACTCGTTTCGAAATACTGGCATAGGTAATTTCTGCCATGTAGGTCCTGCCAAGGCTACGATACTTACAACAGAAACTGTCGAAAACAGTATCAACGGCCAACGTGAAATCCGTCCCTCTCCATATTCCAGAATATGAGGTAAAAGTTGTTCATCGCAAATAGTCATCCAGTTACCGCTGGCCAATCGTTGGCGGTACCAGAGCACAAAAAGGATAAAAAACGGTAGTAACGCCCAAAACCAGTCAGGACGAAGAAAATGAAACTCGGAAAAATTAAATTGGCTAAACACAATCAATGAACACAGGCGATAAATTTAATTTGATGCATTCATTTTTCTGCGCATCAGGTTTTCTAAAACCGAAGCAAAGAATAGTTTGTAAGCAACAGCGATTAAAGACATAATCAACCCTGCACCCAAGGGCCAAAAGTATAGCGCGCTTTTGGGTCTGAAATAATGGCGATCTTTCTCCACGGGTTCCAGACGATCAAGCATTTCATAAATTGCCTCTAACTCCTGACTATCGCGCGCGCGAAAATACCGGCCACCGGTCTTTTCCGCAATGGCGGTCAGAGTTGTTTCGTCCAGATCCACCGATGGATTTACCCGCCTCGCTCCGAAAAAATCCCGAATGATCATTTCGTCCGCACCGATACCGACAGTATAAATCTTAAGCTTTTCGCTTGCTGCCAGTTCAGCCGCTTTAAGTGGCGTAACCGAGCCCGCGGTATTGGCGCCATCGGTTAATAAAATTAACACGCGATGGCCATCATCATTTTTCCTCAAGCGCTTAACAGCAAGTCCAATCGCATCACCGATTGCTGTTTTTTCTCCAGCCAAACCAATCGCAGCTTCATCCAAAAAGGTTAATACCGTTTGTCGATCAAAGGTTAGCGGCGCCTGCAAATAAGCCTTATCTCCAAAAAGTATTAAACCGATCCGATCTCCAGTACGACGTTCGATAAAACGACTGGCCACTGCTTTGGTTGCCGCCAAACGATCAACAGCTTGATCCTGTATAACGAAATCTTTTTCCTGCATACTTCCGGAAAGATCCACAGCCATAAGCAAATCGCGCCCATTAACCGCTTGCTCAATCGGTTCCCCCAACCAAACCGGACGAGCACAAGCGACTATTAACAAACCCCAGATCAAAGCTGCAAGCCATAAATATGCAGAACTTTCCTGCGGATTTCTGCTGCCAGCAGAAAAATGCTCGAAATCTCTAAAAAAAGGAGTTTTTAGTGCTGCGGAATACTCTTCTTTGACGGTCGGTAAACTGATGCGGACCACCCACGCCAACGGCAATGCAAGAAACGCCCATGGCCACTGAAATTCAATCATTTACAATCAACCTATAATAATTTTGCATCTAATCAGTGTAGTTTAGTGATCAGGGTGCGAGCCATAATTGTGGAACGTGGGAAACCATATAGGTATGCTCTGCTACAACAAACCTGTTGCAGAAACCCGAACATTTTAAAGCACGCACACCGCAATAAAATTCAAGCTGAAAGTGACCTGATTTCTTACAAAAAACACGAAATATTGGGTATTAATCTTTGTCGACTCTATTACCGACAGATGCCATAGAAACCTGATGGCCCGGCAAACATTTTGGTAAGCGGTCAACCCATTGATCACACAAATCAAACAACTTTTCGGTCTCTAAGTCTGTATTACGACTATACGGCGCCTCGATAAGCGCCCTACCCAAACCTTGAGAAAAATCTGTCCTTCCCATAAGCTGGTCAAGAAACAAAAGCCAGGCCTGTCCTGTCAAACTCGCCATTTCTACTCGAAGAAATACGCTTAAGCAAATGCGTCTGATTAATATTGACAATTGTTGTACACGTTCAGTTTCCGAGAAATCCTGATTTTGTCTTAGCCGTGCCATTTCCTGTTTAGCCTGCTTTTTGATCACGCCCCGCTTAATCCACTTCCTTAAGAAAAACACCCCAAAACCAACAACCAGAAGCAAAGCCAGCAAAACCCACCATCCGAGTGCGGGAGGCCACCAACTTATGGCTTCCGGTAGTTGGTAATCGCGCAATGGAATCTGTGTTGGATCCATTGATTATCCACTCGCCCGGCGTTGTTCGGACACCAGCTTAGGTAGTATTTCTACGGTGTCTTCTGTCGTACAGAAATCTACAAATCGCATTCGGCACTTAACAGCCAGAGTCTTTACGCGCGAGTGGCGTTGTTTAAATATTTCCGAGTATTCTGCAACCTTCGCATGATCTGATGCATTTAATGTCATTCTGCGCATGCCATTACTAATTCGATAGCGGCCACTTTTCGGCAATTCTCGTTCAAAACTATCATAAACCAGTATTAAAACCATTTCGCAGTGACGGGCTATACGAACCAAAAGTGATTCGGCTTCATCGTTGAAACCACGAAAATCACTAATCAAAAAAATAACACTGCCCGGCTTGGCATGCCGATTAAGATGTTCCAGCGCTTCGACCAAGCTTGTAGCAGGGAGACCGGCTTTTGATTTAGCCCCCCCTTCATGATGTGTAATTCCCTGCCAGCCCAAACGACCCGACAAATCAGCCAGGTTCTTCAAAAAGTGTAATATAGCCTGATTGCCCCGCCGTGGCTTAAAATCCACTATTTCATGGTCAGTGAAAATCTGTCCACCCACCCGATCACTGTGTTGATTACTGCTCCAGGCCATCAACGCCGCCAATTTAGCCGCCACCACCGATTTAAACGCGCCCTGCGTGGCAAAAAACATCGGTGAACGATAATCAACCGAAAGAAAAACCGGACGTTCTCTTTCCTCTCTGTACAATTTTGTATGCGGCTTACCCGTACGGGCCGTTACCCGCCAATCCAGGCTACGAACATCATCACCCGGCATATACAGTCGAACTTCGTCAAACTCCATACCTCGACCTTTTATTTTTGACAAGTAACTGCCGCTAAGAATCGCGCGTATATTCATATGTTTTAGAGAAACGCCCAAAACCTGATACCGCAACTTTATCAAGTCCTTTAAACAAACCTGGACACGCTCGTTTACTGATGGATTGTTTTTCACAGATGCTAAAGAATCAGACATGCCTATTACACAGCTTATCGACTGGAAAAATGAAAACCCACTCAAAAATTACGGTACAGCAATTCTGGATATCAGTTCCTCAATAAACCGATCCGGCGTAATACCATCGGCTTCGGCTTCGTAAGACAAAATGATTCGATGGCGCAAAACATCAGCCGCAAGAGCTTGAATATCCTGCGGCCCTACGTAATCTCTTCCATCAAGCCACGCGCGAGCTCTTGAGCAACGATCCAGAGCAATACTTGCACGAGGACTTGCGCCATATTGAACCCACTGAACCAAATCATCTCCGTAGGGTTTGGGGTCGCGAGTCGCCAGTACGATATGTAACAGGTAGTCTTCCAGCTGTTCAGACATATACAGATCAAGCACCTGAGCTCTGGCCTCAAGTATGGTTTTTTGCACTAGGGAGTCAAACTTATACTCTGTACTATCTGCCAGACTGATGGCTTCAGACCTTGCAAGCCTTAAAATTTCCCGCTCATGGTCAGGGGCCGGATAATCAATTTTTATGTACAAAAGAAAACGATCCAGTTGCGCTTCCGGCAATGGATAGGTACCCTCCTGTTCGATAGGATTCTGCGTCGCCATTACCATAAATAACGCTGGAAGTGGATAAGTGGTTCCAGCCACGGTAATTTGCCGTTCGGCCATAGCTTCCAGCAAAGCAGCCTGTACTTTAGCCGGTGAACGATTTATTTCATCGGCTAAAACCAGATTATGAAATAAAGGCCCACGTTGAAAAGTAAAGCTTCCCTCCTGTGGTCTGAAAATTTCAGTTCCCGTCAAATCCGCAGGTAACAAATCCGGGGTAAACTGAATACGATGAAAATCAGCTTCCACACCTTTGCTCAGTACGTTAATAGCACGTGTTTTTGCAAGTCCCGGAGCACCTTCAACCAATATATGACCATCCGCCAATAAGGCTATAAGCATACGATCAACCAAATCATCCTGGCCGATAATATTTTTTCTGATATATTCCCGTAATTTCTGCAGTTCAAGCAAGAGGGGACTGGTCGTCGAAACAGTTTCGGATTCCGTTGTTGTCATTTGGCTCTCTGAATAACGATGGAAGGGAATTTTAACCCACTTTTTCCAGACATTGAAAGCTTATCCCTTAGGCAAAGAGGTATTTTACCAGGCAATAATTTCGAACAGATTAAGGTATCGTTAGTTTCCGGGTAAAGCTTCGCTGTTAAACATTCGGCCAAAGCCCGCTATGATCGAAACAACCACCCACGCGATAAAAAATCATCAATTATCTCTTTTCCACCGGTCATTACAGCATCCAGACCCACATGTGTCATTTCACTGGATATTTGGGACAGGTGATCTTCTACGGTAAAACTGTCGTTATCTTCCAGTAATTGCATCAGGCGGAAAGTTATCGCATTAATTTCGGTAAACTTTACCAGATCCGATTCGTCCCGATAAACCGATAAATAAGTGACCTCTTCCGGCGCGTCTACGGGCAAATATGATTCCGATATCAGATGGACTGGGTATTGGTAATGCAGGGGCCACACTAACGGTGACAAGGTGAAAACCTCGGACATAACATCCTGTGTCGGATCTTGATTGACAACTGGCGAAAAACTAACATCCATTGTCTCCAAAGCCATTTCCACCCATTCATAGTGGGCAAGTTCAAACATGAACGGAAAATCCCCCTCAACGTCACCACGCTCGTCTTGCAGGTATTCGAGAAATTCTTCAGGAACCTCAGAAAAATACGGTGTCTCACACGAGTGATCCACGTAAAAATCCCGAATCAAAGAATGCCAACGGGCGTCACCTAGAAGTTTTCGCAACACTGGGAAACACGTCTCCACCAAGCTTTCCATGTTATTGATGAAGAGGGTTTTATAGATTTCCATACGCCGCAGCTCAATATCGTCCGGCGGTGGATTATCAGTAGGATTACGGATATAGGCTGAAAATAAATGCTGAGTTTCTCGAAAATTCTGTTGGCCGGTAGACTGCCCGGGAATAGAGGTCGCTCTAACCATATCGAGCAAAACCGGTGCTCTGATATTCAGCTTGAATAATCGCAATCTGTCGGACTTCAGTTAACAATTCCGGTAACGGCGGAATATTAAAATCCCGCTCAAGAAGAGTTGGAAATATTCCAAATTGCGCATAGGCCAACCGCAGTAATTGCCAGACGGGGTCGATCACATCCGCACCATGAGTATCAATGAGCAAATCCTCTGCTTCATTGTAATGACCTGCGATATGAGCATACACAATGCGTTCAGAGGGCAACTTCATCAGGAACGACGCTGCATCATATTTATGGTTTATACTATTTACATAAATATTGTTAATGTCGAGCAACAAGTCACAATCCGCCTCCTCCAACACTGCATTCAAAAAGCTTATTTCATCCATTTCCTGACCGGGCGCCGCGTAATACGAAACATTTTCTATCGCGATTCGCTGTTCAAGCACATCCTGGACTTTTTTGATCCTGCCCGCCACATAGTGAACGGCTTCTTCGGTGAACGGAATCGGCATCAAATCATACAGATGCCCACCGTCACTACAATAACTAAGGTGTTCACTGTAGATTCGGATCTGATGTTGCCGGAAAAATTTTTTCAGCTCCGACAAAAAATCCATATCTAACGGCGAAGGACTGCCTATTGATAGAGACAGGCCGTGACAAACGAACGGAAAACGTTCCGTTAACTGGCCTAAGCTTCTACCCGCTTTACCACCCAGGTTTATCCAGTTTTCAGGCGCTATTTCATAAAAGTTCACGCATTCAGGCGAATGATCGGAAAGCGGGCTTAGAAAAGCCCGCCTTAAACCGAGACCCGCACCTGCGACTGTCTTTTGCTGTTTATTCATCGAGCAATCAACCACGCAGATAATAGGCTACTGTATTAAACATGGTGTTTTCTCGGCACATCCACATCATATGCAGTGCTATTCAGCCGGAGCATCTGCGGCTGGAGCTGCATCAGCTGGGGCAGCTTTTTTGCCACCGCATTTGCCTTCACCACATTTACCTTCGCCACATTTGCCTTCTGCCTTTTTCTCACCGGCACATTTACCTTCCATTTTTTTGCCATCTTTATTCGCGCCACAGGATCCCTCACCTTTCTTCATATTCGCGCCACATGTCGCTTCCCCTTCGGAAACCTGCATGTATCCGGACGAAAGATCATTAACGGTGAAAGGGTTCTGTTCCGCGTTGGCGGCGGGTAGAACGGATAAACTTGTAACTACTGCTGATCCGATTGCTATTGCCAAAGGCTTTTTAGAAAATTTTTTACGCATGTTTATTTCTCCTGATCCTGTATTTGTTGAATAACAAAAATAACTAGGCTATGCCCATATTTGCACACCCTCCTACCTAAGACCCTGGACGATTAGAATATCTTACAAACGGGCTACTCCACAGTATCAAAACCAATTGTTTTTGTATACCAATGCTATCAGCTAAATGATTCTTACATACGAGCCTCTTAGGTCCCGGATTCCGTTACACCCGATCCAGGCTATGATGAGCGTTTTACAGACCGGATATAACTTGCAATTAACAAGGTGGAGAACGCTCTTTCTGCAAACCTCGATCAATCCAAAATTTTCTCCTTAAATTCGCATAAATCCTCAATTACACAGCTACTACAGCGTGGTTTCCGTGCAACACAGGTATATCTGCCATGCAAAATCAACAAATGATGAACGTTTTTCTTATAAATTGCCGGTACCCATTTTTCAAGCAATCTCTCGACCTCAACCACATTCTTTCCTGATGCCAGTTTGGTACGATTACAGACACGAAATATATGCGTATCCACCGCAATTGTTGGCTGGCCAAATGCAGTATTCAAAACAACATTCGCGGTCTTGCGACCTACGCCCGGAAGCGCTTCCAATTCAGCTCTTATTTCCGGCACCTCGCTCTGATGCCGTTCAATCAATATTTTGCATAACGCAATAATATTTTTCGCTTTATTATTAAACAAACCGATGGTCTTAATGTATTCTTTTAACCCGTATTCCCCTAATAGCAATACTGCCTCGGGAGAATTCGCCACTGGAAATAACTTTGCAGTGGCCTTATTGACGCCTTTATCCGTAGATTGCGCGGATAATACAACAGCAATCAGTAATTCGAACGGACTTGTGTATTGTAGCTCGGTAGTAGGATCTGGTATCGCCAGGGCCAATCGGTCTAAAATTATTTTACGTTTTTGTTTATTCAATGGATAAACGCTTAACGGTCGCTTTGAATTTGCATTTAGGGCAGGCTTATAACAATCAGAATCACAGAACCTTTGCCAGATTCATGGGGGAGCTTAGTAGACAAAAAACTTCTGAATTTCAAACAACCCAAGTTATTCGTCAAACTAATAATTGCGAAGCGCTAACGCCTCAACATCAAAGTCCCAACTCCCTGGTCAGTAAATAGTTCCAACAAAACAGCGTGTTTTGTCCGCCCATCAATGATATGTGCCGAGTTGACACCCGCTTTGAGTGCCTCAGTTGCACAATTTGTTTTGGGGATCATTCCACCCGAGATGGTTCCATCCCAAATAAGCTCGTCTATTTCGGACAATGATAATCCAGTCAGTAAATTTTCATCTTTATCCAATATTCCCTGAGTATTGGTTAACAGAATTAACTTTTCTGCCTGCAGTTTTTCGGCTACCTTACCCGCCACCAAATCTGCATTAATATTGTACGAATGGCCATCCTCTCCAACTCCAATAGGCGCGATAACTGGAATAAAATCACTGTGCCCCAGCATATCAACGATCTTAGGATCGATGCTTGTTACTTCGCCAACATGTCCTAAGTCGATAATAGCTGAACTATCCAATCGGTTATCGTGTTTTGTTACCTGCATTTTTTTCGCACGTATAAAATCCCCATCTTTCCCTGTCAAACCCACTGCTTGCCCACCATGGCGGTTAATCAAATTGACTATTTCTTTATTTACCAATCCGCCCAACACCATTTCAACAACATCCATAGTCTCCTTATCGGTGACTCGCAATCCTTCGACGAATTCACTATCTTTGCCCAAACGATCAAGCAATCGACCTATCTGTGGTCCACCACCGTGTACAACCACAGGATTAATACCAACCAGTTTCATAAGCACGATATCTTTTGCAAAACTACTTTTCAACGCCTCGTCAATCATGGCATTTCCACCATATTTGATAACGATAGTTTTGTCTTTAAATCTTTGAATATAAGGCAAGGCCTCGCTTAAGACCTGGACAATTTCCAGCGCTGCGCTTTGATCTCTCATGGCTTGTTGATCCATGTTAGAATGGCACCTGAATATCGGCTTTGACTTTTTGCATTGCTATTTTAAATTTCTCCTGAATTCTTTTTAATTCTTCATCATTATCCGCTTCAAATCGAAGCACCAAAGACGGCGTAGTATTTGAGGCTCTCACCAGCCCCCATCCGCCAAGAAAATCCGCACGTATGCCATCGATTCCCGTAATTTTCGCTTCAGGAAACGGTTGGTCGGCTAATAACTGCTCAACAAAGGAAACATTTTCTCCTTCTTGCAGAGGAATATTTATTTCGGGTGTATTAACACTATCTGGAATTTCCTCAAATATCTCACTACTTGGTCTTGGATCGGCAGAAATAATTTCAACCAATCGTGCTGCTGCGTACAGACCATCATCAAAACCAAACCAACGTTCACCGAAATATATATGACCACTCATTTCACCTGCCAGTGCTGCATTGGTTTCTTTGATTTTTTCCTTAATTAAAGAATGTCCGGTTTTCCACATCAGAGGTCGACCACCAAGGTTGACGATTTCTTTGGAAAGATTACGCGAACATTTAACGTCAAATATTATGTCCGCACCCGGCTGCCGAGACAGTACATCCGCCGAATACAACATCATCTGTCGATCCGGCCAAATAACCTTCCCAGACGAATCAACAACACCCAACCGGTCACCATCCCCATCAAAAGCAAGGCCCAGATTTGCCCCTTCCTGTTGCACTTTCGCTATAAGGTCTTGCAGATTTTCTAGTTTACTTGGATCCGGGTGATGATTCGGAAAATTACCATCGATATCACAATACAGTTCTACCACCTCACAGCCCAGAGTGCGAAGTAACACAGGAGCCAATTTACCCGCAACGCCATTGCCACAATCCACAATCACTTTTAGTGGACTTCCCACCTGGACATCATCGACAATTGTTCCCACATAATCCGGGATCAGATCACGCGAATCGCGGCTACCCTCTCCCTCTACAAAATTACCCGCTTCGATTTGCGCCCGTAGCTGCTGAATTTGCTTCCCCGATAAGGTTTCTCCGTCTATGACAATTTTTAACCCATTGTATTCTCGTGGGTTATGGCTTCCCGTAATGACTACTCCACAATTTGAATCCAAAAAGTGGGTCGCGAAATACAACAGTGGTGTCGGCACCAAGCCTAAATCTATAACATTACAACCGGTAGACAACAAACCTTGAGAAAGTGCGTCACTCAGACGCGGGCTGGATTCACGCCCATCGTGCGCGATCACCACACTAGTCTGACCAATTTGATGCGCACTGGTACCGACCGCCCGACCGATCAGGCCAATAACTGTTTCCGTCAGCGTTTCATCTACCACGCCACGGATGTCGTAAGCTCTGAATATCGAAGCAGGAACACTGGAATGACTGGTATTTTCAACTTGTACACCCGTATCCATATCTGTACCCAGAAAACTGGCTGACGGTATGGCTAATTCTTGGTCCAGATTGTCATCCACTGCCAACGTAGGCGTCGCGACGGGATCAACC
>CAZGQY010000014.1:0-39841 GCA_964528035.1 uncultured Methylococcaceae bacterium
TTGTAGCAACAGTTGCGTAGCCCTGCTATGCGCCTGTTGCTACGCCTTGAAGACTAACAATAATCCTGCGTGAATCGTTCGCATATTATTAAAACCTCGCTCCTTACCATGCAACTAAATTGTTAACACTTTGCGAACAATTCAATGACTGTAATTAATAGTAATGAAATGGTTAAATAGACCAACAGCGAAGTCTATTCTCCAGAAAACGGCGGGGAAGCATCCCGAAGTTGATTGGCCTTTTCTTTGCTGAGTTCCACCCGTAATAACAAGACACGTCGATTATCTGCACGCAACACTGTAAACCGGAATGGATCAAGTTCTACCTGCTCTCCGCGTAAAGGAACATGATCCAGATGGCTGACAATCACCCCCCCCAAAGTATCGAACTCTTCATCGCGAAAATCAGCCAGAAAAACCTCATTAAACTCTGCGATAGGCATCAATGCTTTGATGCGATATTCCCGATCATTGCGTTTAAAAACATAGTTTTCGTCGTCAATGTCATGTTCATCCTCTATTTCACCGACAATCTGTTCAAGAACATCTTCAATAGTCACTAAACCTGCTGCCATTCCATATTCATCGACCACAATCGCCATATGACTTCTATTGGCACGAAATTCGTTTAACAAAACATTCAAACGCTTACTTTCCGGCACGAAACGCACTGACCTCATAAGCTCCTGCACCAGTAACCCATTATTATTCTGGCCTTTCGCCAAAAGATCCTTTGCCATCAATATACCGACCACTTGACTGCGATCTTCACCAATGACAGGAAAGCGTGAATGGGCGGATTCTATGACCAGCGGTAAGGTAGTACCCACTTCTGCATCACGGGGAACAACGACCATTTGCACACGAGGCACCATTATGTCCCGAACCCGCATTTCGGAAACCTGTAGAACACCCTCAATCATCGCCAATGCCTCACCGTCGATCAGGTGTCGATTACGCGCTTCACGTAAAAGCTCTATCAGGTCATCTCTATCCTGGGGTTCCCCGGTCAAATAATGACTCAGACGTTCAATCCAGGATTTTGGAGGATGGTTTTCAATTACACTGCCCTTGATCACGATACGATAATCTCCCGGTAAGGGTTTGGAAAACCTAAATCTGCGAGTAATTTCATCTCCTTTGCTTCCATCGCATCAGCCTGGTTCTCTTCAACATGATCAAACCCAAGTAAATGCAATACTCCATGAACGACCATATGAGCCCAGTGCGCATGCGTCGATTTATTTTGTTGCTGTGCTTCCTGCTCTACAATCGGAGCACAAACGACCAGGTCCCCGATACAGTTTGACGGAATACCTGCCAGCGGCTCGTAACAAAAACTCAAAACATTTGTCGCACCCTGTCGTTTGCGGAATCGATGATTAAGTTCCGCACTTTCGTTCTGATCAACAACACGAATAACTATTTCGCCGTCACCCTTGCAAGCAGACAACACGTTATCTGCCCAGGTAATCAAGGTTTTTGAGTCAGGAACCGTCGCAGATTCATAAACCCTTTGTATTTCGATTTTATTCATTCAGCTGTAGATTCACCCTTTTCGTATACTTCGTAGGCAGTAACAATTCTTTGGACTAAAGGATGTCGGACAACATCTTTTGAATCAAAAAAGGTAAAACTAATGCCATCAACATCTTGTAGGATTTTTAACACATGACGTAAACCTGATGGCTTTTCTTTAGGCAAATCAACTTGAGTAATGTCTCCGGTTATCACGGTTGTAGAACCAAACCCAACCCGCGTCAAAAACATTTTTATCTGCTCTGGTGTGGTATTTTGAGCCTCGTCAAGTATGATAAATGAATCATTTAAGGTTCGTCCACGCATAAACGCCAGGGGTGCAACCTCAATCACATTACGTTCGATTAATTTCTCCACTCGCTCGAAGCCAAGCATTTCGTAGAGTGCGTCGTATAAGGGACGTAGATAGGGATCGACTTTCTGAGCCAGATCACCCGGCAAAAAGCCCAGTTTCTCACCTGCTTCAACTGCTGGACGCGCAAGAATCAATCTGCGCACCTGTTCGTTTTCCAAGGCATGCACAGCACAAGCAACAGCCAGATATGTTTTTCCTGTACCCGCGGGGCCTACACCAAAATTGACATCGTGGCTTAGAATATTTCTTAAATAACGCTGCTGGTTAGGGCCACGACCTTTAATCATACCGCGCCGTGTTTGAACCTCTAATCTATCCGTTTCGCTGTTACGATCAGAAACCAATGCATCGATCGAAGAGACCTGCATGGACAGGTGAACGGTTTCAGGTGTAATAGATTCTGTCGCGGTCGTATCAAAAAGCAACTGGATAATTTTTTGCGCAGCATTGACCGGTCGGTTCGAACCCATTATCTGGAAGTGATTGCCGCGACTGGATATTTCCACACCCAGACGACTTTCAATCTGACGCAGATGCTCATCGAACTGGCCGCACAGATTAGCCAATCGAAGGTTATCTGCGGGTTCCAGAGTGAGCTCAGTGGATATCGAATTTATACTCAATTCTTTTTAGTACCGCACTGCATTAAAGGCGGTAAGTTTTCCGGTTGCATATTTCCATCCCAACGCGCACGCAGTGAATTGGGCATTGCTTCTGTAATAACAACATTGACCAATTGACCGATCAAAGCTTTAGGTGCCATAAAGTTTACCACACGATTATTTTCCGTGCGCCCAGATAAAACAATCGAGTCTTTCTTTGATACCCCTTCGACAAGTACCGTTTGTTCACTGTGTATCATGCTTTCGGATATTTTAGCCGCCGCCGTACTTATCACCGATTGCAATTGCGCCAATCTCCGTTTCTTCGTTTCGGAACCCGTATCATCTGTAAACTCCGCTGCAGGTGTTCCGGGCCGGGGGCTGTAAATAAAACTAAAGGAATGATCAAAACCTATTGTCTCGATCAAATCCAGCGTCTGTTCAAAATCCTTTTCGGTTTCCCCGGGAAAACCGATAATAAAATCTGAAGAAATGCTGATACCCGGACGAATCTCCCTCAGCTTTTGGATCTTATCTATATACTCTTCCCGTGTGTGGCCTCGCTTCATTTGCCTGAGGATCGAATTACTACCACTTTGTACAGGCAGGTGAAGATGATTAACCAGCTCAGGAATTTCACTATACGCCTCAATCAGGCTGTCGCTAAACTCGACTGGGTGAGAAGTGGTATAACGAATCCTGTCGATACCCTCCACCAATGCAACATAGTTTAACAATAATGCAAAATCGGCTATTTCTCCGTCTGCCATTTCCCCACAATAGGCGTTTACATTCTGACCCAGTAGATTCACCTCACGCACACCCTGCTCCGCAAGCGCGGTAATTTCTCGTACCACATCATCGAGAGGTCGGCTTATTTCCTCCCCACGCGTATAAGGAACCACACAAAAGGTACAATACTTACTGCATCCCTCCATGACAGACACAAAAGCCTTCGGACCTTCGGCCCTGGGGTTCGGTAATGCGTCAAATTTCTCTATTTCCGGGAAAGATATATCAATGAGCGAGCATTTTTTCTGTCTTACACCGTTTAACAGTTCAGGCAGCCGGTGCAAAGTCTGCGGGCCAAAAACAATATCCACGTAGGGCGCACGACGTCTGATCGCATCACCTTCCTGGCTTGCCACACAACCGCCCACGCCAATAATAAGATCGGGGGATTTTTCTTTGAGTTTACGCCACCGTCCCAATTGAGAAAATACTTTTTCCTGCGCCTTTTCACGTATCGAACAGGTGTTCAGTAAAAGTATGTCTGCATCTTCTGGTGTATCTGAACGTACAATACCGTGAGAAGCATTCAGCACATCCCGCATTTTGTCAGAATCATATTCGTTCATCTGACAGCCAAATGTCTGTATAAAAAGTTTTTCAGTCATAATCTTAAATTCAGTTATCTCCATAGTGTATCAAATTTTGCCAGAAATCGCTGGCGGATGAAAAATTTGACCGAGAAATAATGCTGTCGACGGAGAACACTGGTTTAAGACCAACATTTCATTATGAGTGAATGCGTAACAAAATGTTTTTAACGATGTCAATCTGGATCAATTGATTGAAAGCCATTTTCCAGCAGTATGCCTTTATTCTAGGGCAACCTGCCAATTACAACAATTCAACCCAGTGCTTTACCGGTAGATCCGTTTTAGACTGCAAATGCATCAAACAGCCGATATTTGCGGTTGCGAGTATGTCAGGACTGTCAGACTGCAACGCCTGAAGTTTATTCGACAAAAGTATTTTTGCCATTTTTGGTTGCAGAATCGAGTAAGTACCGGCAGACCCACAACATAAATGAGAATCAGGCACTGAGGTCAAGTCATATCCTGCTGCGACGAGTATTTTCTCGACCACTCCGTTAATCTGAAGTCCATGCTGCAATGTACAGGGAGAATGAAAAGCGACCCTTTGTTTTTTTGAATCCGCCACCGCCGTACAATCCAGATCCGCAACAATTTCAGACAAATCACTGACCAGAGCGGAGATTTTAGCTGCTTTATCCGCATAAACTGGATCATGTTTTAGCAATTCACCATAGTCTTTAACCATTACACCGCAACCACTCGCCGATACGAGTATCGATTCAGCCCCATTTTCTATATAAGGCCACCAGGCATCGATATTCACGCGGGCAAATTTTTGCGCTTCTATTTCCTGCCCAAGATGAAAACTCACCGCACCACAACAACCACCTTGAGATAAACGAATCACACTGATGCCAAACCGATCCAGCAAGTGCGCCGCAGCAGAATCGATCTGTGGCGCGAGTACAGCTTGCACACAGCCATTTAGTATTAGGATTTTTCTTCGATGTCTGGATTCAGGCCAGGGCGGACAATACACTCGACCTGGAATCCGACGTTTTACCGCAGCAGGTAAAACAGGTTTTATTCTTAATGCCAACGAATAAAAAGGCTGGACTCTTTTCGGATAAGGTACGAGAAATCGAAGCAATTTCCTAAACCAGCTGCTCACCATAGGCCGCTTTAGCTTGCGTTCGACAATGCTTCGGCCAATATCAAGCAAACGCCCATATTGAACCCCCGATGGACAAGTGGTTTCGCAAGACTTACAGGTTAAACACCGATCCAGATGTAATTGAGTATGCCGACTCGGTGTATTTCCTTCCAGAACCTGCTTTATCAGATAAATACGACCGCGTGGCCCGTCCAGTTCATCACCAAGTACTTGATAAGTCGGACAGGTCGCATTGCAAAACCCACAATGCACACAACTACGCAAAATCTTTTCTGCTTCCTGGCCCTGCGTCGTTCCCTGTATGAAATCGGCCAGTTTAGTCTGCATAAATCACCATTCTTTATACAGACGAAAAGGATTGAATATTCCGTGTGGGTCGAAAGCCTGCTTCATATTTCTATTGAGTTTCGCCAATGGTGCAGACAATGGCTGAAAACGATCGCCATTGCGGT
Organism: uncultured Methylococcaceae bacterium; assembly: GCA_964528035.1. Taxonomy (GTDB): domain Bacteria; phylum Pseudomonadota; class Gammaproteobacteria; order Methylococcales; family UBA1147; genus CAZGQY01. The sequence goes on from CAZGQY010000014.1 coordinate 5,445, forward strand.
TCCCGGAACGAAACAAAGTGGCATGTCCACCCATCGACGCAGCGAGTTTATACACGGAATCCGGCGATTCGTCGCTTACCAGCCAGCGTTGTGCCCCACCCCAATCATAAAACCAACTGCCACCCAGATTAATTCTGGGGCTCGCCGGAGCAACCGACAGACGCCACAGATTCTCCTTTGTTTCAAAAAAAGGCAGGGTGTGCTCACGCAGAGCTACCCAATATTCATCGCTGTTTTCTACCCGCTCACCGCCAAGACGTTTTACAGCAGACAAAACAGCAGCAGATCCACCCGACAATCTGATATGAACACAATTATCATCCCATACCAGTGCTGACAATGGAAAAGGTTTAGTCGCCCATCTATTCATCGATTGCAAAGCTTCGATCTCGCTCATTTCCATGCGCAGGCTAAGCTCTGTCTCCGGTTGTGGCAACACCTTAACAGAAACCTGCAACAACAGCCCCAATGTACCCATTGCGCCTACCATCAGCCGAGATACATCATATCCGGCCACGTTTTTCATCACCTGGCCACCAAAAGACAATATTTCAGCCTGACCATTGATAATCTGACAACCTAATATAAAATCCCGAACTGAGCCGGAGAATGGGCGACGTGGTCCTGACAATCCACAGGCAACTGCTCCACCGATTGTTGCACTTTTACCAAAATACGGGGGTTCAAAACCAAGCATTTGTTTTTTTTCTGCAAGCACCGATTCAATAACTGATAAGGGTGTCCCACAGCGGGCGGTCAATACCAATTCGGTTGGTTCATAACTTAGAACTCCTGCATGTCCACTTACATCCAGACAATCACCCCTCGTATCTCGACCATAAAAAGATTTGCTGCCGCCGCCACAAATAGACAGACTGGAATGTTCTGCAGTAGCTTTTCTGACCGACAACTGCAATTGCTGACTAATATCCTGCATATCTATTCAAATATAAAAAAGGAACCATAAATGGATCTGCTGGTGATTTTCATTGTTACAGGCTCGCTTGATTTTTGACTATGACAGAACTTCTTGCCCCTGGATGGAATGTAACGCAATCCGGGGTGTTTCCGGTAAGGAGCGAGGTTTTAATAATATGCGAAAGATTGACGCAGGATTATTGTTTGTCTTCAAGGCGTAGCAACAGGCGCATAGCAGGGCTACGCAACTGTTGCTACAACGCAGTAGACGGACAATAAGACAAGTCAAGATTCGTATATTATTGAATCCTCGCTCCTAAAATAGTCTTAAAACCTGTATTCCTCATAACAACCCCCAATTATCGAGCAACCTCTAAAAACGCTCGATTTCCGGAAAGGCCAATTCACCTTTGTGGACATGCATCGCGCCAAACTCCGCACAACGATGTAATGTCGGAACGGCTTTTCCCGGATTTAATATCCTCTGCGGATCAAATCCGCTTTTAATCGCGTGGAATTGAGATAATTCCGGTGTAGAAAATTGCACGCACATCTGGTTAATTTTTTCTACACCCACGCCATGCTCACCGGTAATAGTACCACCCACCGCAACACACAACTCAAGGATATCCGCACCAAAGGCCTCGGCTCTCTCCAATTCTCCAGCAACATTTGCATCGTATAATATCAATGGGTGCAGATTTCCATCTCCAGCATGAAAAACATTGGCTACGGCTAGCTTGTGCTTATCAGACAACTCTCCGATACGGCGCAATACTTTACCCAATTGTCTTCGAGGAATGGTCCCATCCATACAGTAGTAATCAGGCGCAATGCGACCCACCGCAGGAAACGCCGCCTTACGCCCCGCCCATAACATTTGTCGTTCTTTCGCATCACTGGCTTTACGGATATTAAGCGCTCCATTAGTCTGTAAAATCGATTGGACCCATTCAACATCCGCGCTCGCCTGTGCAGCCGTTCCATCCAGTTCGCACAGAAGAATTGCTGCGGCATCAGTTGGATAACCAACCTTTACAAAATCCTCTGCAGCTCTAATCGCCGGATTATCCATCATTTCCAGACCACCCGGTATAACGCCTTCACCAATGATTGCTGCAACGGCTTCACCTGCCTGCTCGACACTCGCAAAACTCGCCATTAACACTTCTATTGATTCAGGAATGGGCAATAATTTCACAACAACTTCAACAACCACCGCCAACATGCCTTCGGAACCTGTCATCAAAGCCAGCAAATCGTAACCCGGTCCATCCAGCCCGGAACCACCGATTGTAATGCATTCACCGTCCACAGTGATCACCGTTAGCTCTAGGATATTGTGCACAGTTAATCCATACTTCAAGCAATGCACTCCTCCAGAATTCTCTGCAACATTGCCTCCAATAGAACAGGCAATTTGCGAAGATGGATCCGGCGCATAATACAAACCGTGGGGTTTGGCCGCTGCAGAAATCGCCAGGTTACGAACACCTGGCTGAACCCGCGCACATCGATTTTTAGGATCCAGCTCCAATATCTGATTCAACTTCGCCAGACTCAATAACACGCCATTTTCTACAGGCAGCGCACCCCCGGATAGTCCCGTCCCTGCCCCTCTGAATACCAATGGTATTTTTTCCTGATTACACAATCGTATGATACTTCTTACCTGATTATCTGTTTCCGGCAAGACAACCAGCCAGGGCACTACTCTATATGCAGATAAACCATCGCATTCATATGGAGTTAGCTCTTCCGGGTCGGTTAAAATTGAAGCACTGTCGAGTATTTCATTCAATTTCCGCAGCAGCGATTGTTTTTCCACACTAAACCTCTCAATGCAATTCAATAGTATCGCGCTTGAGCAAACGCGAATTTGTTAGCAATTTAACCAAACGTAGAAAGCTCCCCATTTAACTTATAATTACACCATGTATTTTGTCAAAACAAAAAACACTGTTGAAGATGTGATTAAAAAATCGAAATTTATCGGCTATATAGTACCCTGCACTCACAGCAACGCAATAATCGAATCTCTTAAACGCATAATATCCGAACACCCCCATGCCTCCCATGTCGCATTCGCATATCGCCTTTATACTCAAACAGGATTAAAAACTCAGTATTCTGACGCTGGCGAACCTTCGGGTACAGCCGGAAAACCCATATTGAAACACCTCGAGGGAAATGAATTGGTGAATTGTCTTATCGCAGTAGTCCGTTATTTTGGTGGAACCAAACTTGGAACGGGTGGCTTGACTCGAGCCTATGGAGGAACCGCAAAACAAGCGATAGAGGCTAGCACCTTATATTCATTTGTGATTCGAAAAACAATTGAATTAAAAATCGAATACAAGCAACTCAGAAAACTGGAATACCGGTTAAAGCAACTTGATGGTGAATGTACACAAAAAAACTTTTCCGAAGGAGTAAGACTGTCGATCAGTATCCCGGAAAAACATGTTGATACACTGATGCGTGAATTTGAGTCAACATAAAGCAATCACAGATTATTGCGCCTCTTTAGGAGCGAGGATTCAATAATATACGAATCCTGACTTGTCTTATTGTCCGTCTTCTGCGTTGTAGCAACAGTTGCGTAGCCCTGCTATGCGCCTGTTGCTACGCCTTGAAGACAAACAATAACCCTGCGTCAATCTTTCGCGTATTATTAAAACCTCGCTCCTTACTCTCAACCTTCAGAATGATGACCCATCAAGACTTGGAATGTTACATCGCCCGCTCTGTCTGCACCCAAAGCAGATACATATATATATTCCACAAGCGAAGACCATGATCCCTAGTCCGCCGCCTGTGATCCGCAAGCAACAAACGCACAAAATCTTCATCAATAGCCGTTGAAGTCACAGCCAGCAGTTCTTCCAACCTTTTTCCTAAATCCTGCCGAAACCAGTCATGGATGGGAACACCAAAGCCCTGTTTCCTTCTGCGCCATATTTCTCTCGGCAATAAACCAGAAAAGGTTTTGTACAGCATACGTTTACCACTCAAGCCACGTCTGTGCCAGTCCGGTGGCAACGAAAACGCAAGCTCAACAACTTCTCTGTCCAAAAATGGCGCACGAGTTTCCAGTGAATGGGCCATTGATGCACGGTCAACTTTCAGCAAAATATCTTGCGGCAAATAAACCAGAGCATCACTGGCCATCATCGACTGCAGTTCATCCACTTCAGTTTGTTGTGAAACCCCTGGAGGCGCATGCCCCAACCCAAATAAATCAGGTACTAATTGCCGAAAATATTTATTGCTATACATTAACGGCGCAACATAGGGTCTCTCATCCTCCGACCGCTGCGCAATTTCCACAAACAAATGGGCTTTTTTTAATAGACTCCTACTGTGATGCGCCATTGGTTCAGGAAAAAACTTGATCAATCGATCAATATTATTCCGTAAAACAACAGGCAACCGAGTGTACCAACGTAAAATCGCTCTGGCCTGGTAGCGTTGATATCCGCTGAACAGTTCATCACCACCATCACCGGATAACGCAACCTTTACCTGCCTGGCGGCAAGCTCGGAAACCAGCGATGTCGGCAACAACGACGAATCAGCAAAGGGTTGCCCAACATGGTCATACACTAACGACTGCAGAGAATCAGTATCCCAGGATCGCAAACACTCTTCATAATGCCGGGTATTGCAGTGATCTGAAATGGTTTTTGCAAAATACCGTTCATCATATGATACTTCAGAAAAACCAATCGTGAAGGTCTTGGGAGAAACATCACAGTATTTGGTCATCACCGCAGTTATTAATGATGAGTCAACACCGCCTGATAAAAACGCACCGACTTCCACATCTGCGATCATGCGTTTACGAACCGAAGCAATCATAGCTTGTCGCAAGCGGTCACAAGCATCCTGTTCAGAATCCCGGAATCGCTCCATCGACAAATTCCAATAAGAACTGGATCTTGTACCAACATTAGGAGACCAGGACAAATTATGTCCAGGCAGCACCTCCTTGATCGATTTATAAGCAGTAGTACCCGGCAAAAAATAGCCATAGCGCAAATAATCGGCAGTGCTGCGTGGGTCTTCCTGTAAGTCTCGATCCAGCAGTAATTTCAACGCCGGTAACTCAGATGCACACACCATATCCTGAGAATCATTCGCATAAAACAGCGGTTTCTTCCCCATTCTATCTCTGGACAACCACAGGGTTTCCTCCTTGCGATCCCAGAACGCCAGTGCCCACATACCTTCCATTTGTTGCACAAAGGCTTGCCCTTGTAAAATTAGCCCAGCCAAAACAACTTCAGTGTCACCGGATGTTCTGAATGTCCAATGTTGTGCGAGTGTCGCTCGTAATTCCTTAAAGTTATATACCTCTCCGTTGTACGAAAGTATGTAACGGCTAGCAGTATCCTGCATTGGCTGGCGGCTCGCCTGCAGATCGATTATTGCCAGCCTTCGATGTCCCAGCAGAGTATTGTCAGTCTCTACCAGGCCGTGATCATCCGGCCCGCGATGCTGGAGCTTCTTGAGAGCCGCTTTGGCCGTTGCCCGATGCTCCGCTGAAACCCCATCGTGTTTATGAATGAATATTAATCCACACATTAGACGAGGCTTTTGTCCACTACATACTTATATAATTCCACATAACGATCCGCTGTATTTGTCCACAATAACTGGTTTTCGAGAATAAAATTTCGCGCCGCGACAGCCAGCCGATGTCTACACTCAAAATCCACAAGCAATCGCGAGATACAATCTGACAATTGCTGGCTGTCTCCTGGTTTAAACAACAAACCGTTTACATCATCAGAGATCAGTTCGCTGACCCCATCTATATCACTGGCAATAACCGGCACTCCGCTGGCCATAGCTTCAAGTACCACATTCGGCCGACCTTCACTATAACTGGCCAGTATGAAAAGATCCGCGTGGCGGTACACAGTGTCCATTTCCGTATGTGGCAGTACGCCGGTAAACGTTACCTGAGCCACAATTCCCAGCTCCTGCGCCAGGTTAATTAGTCTCTCTTTTTCTACACCCTCTCCAATTATATTCAAGTGGATTGATGGCTGATTCAATAATGCCAGAGCCTCCAGGATAAGCGTCGTGCCCTTGTTGACGACCAGGTTTCCCACCGCAACAATTTGATACGCTTGCCCACCATCAATCGGTAATGGTAATTGCAAGGCCGAATCGTCGACACCGTTTGAGATTGTGGTAATTTTATTTCGATACAATGGAAAATCTCGACACAAATTTTCATGCATCTTTGAACTGACGGTTATAATCTGACTATTCATTCGCAGGCATCCATGCAAAAACAGTCTATATACCATGGAGCGTTTTGTGGAACTAATATCCGTCCCCCGAACAGTTGTGACAACCGGCACACCACACGTCAAGCCAGCTATTCCTGCTACAACACCGTTCACCGACCAATTAGCGTGAATCAGATCCACATTTCTTGATTCTCGAATACAGCGCAGCAGCATAGAAATCAAAAATAACGGAACCCATCCATATAGCCAGGGTTTTTGCTTTAAGGCAACGGGTATACCGCCCGGATTATGGGCCAATTGTTGCCACTTTTTGGGTGCATAACGAAAACAACTCAACTGATATGGAACACTGGAATCTATTTCGGAGGTTTCGCTACTCTCGGGTACAATTACTATAGTACGAAGTCTTTGGGCTAACTGATTGACTAGTTTTTCTACAAAAACCCCATTGGGCGTGTCTGCGCGCAAAGGAAAAGATGTAGTCAGAACCGCAACCACCAATCGCCTTAGTACTGGTTTTTGAGTGTTTATTTCAGAGCACATAACAAACGGTATAAAGGAAATTCATTCAGATCCCGAAGCGAACATAGGGTGTCTCATAAACCAACCATTCCGGGATATAAAATGGTTCATCCAATCGTTGCAGCAATACAAACGAACGATCCCCGAATAAATCGATTCGAAGATAATCTGGAAACGCAGAATCCCCTGCGACACCATATCCGATACTTCGTCCATCCATACTCCTGAATATATAGGATTGTCGACCTGTGGTTTCGTAATATTCATCGACATTCACTTTAATAGAAGAATTTAAATTCACTACTTTCCGTTGTCGAAATTTAAGGTTATCAGGCAGCCGCAATGAAATATCGGCCAAACGCTGATTCTGTGATTGAATCAATTGATTTTTAAAAATCATTAATCGTTGTTTGGATTTTTTCACGCTCTCTTTTACCGCACGAGCAAATATTTTCTTGAATTCAGGTTGTGTATTTCCTGTAAAGAAATCAAACTCTGAATCTAACCAATAGCGCAACCTTAAACTCAGATCGACCAGTATTTGCTTCTCCCGCAGACTACCAATCGCCGTCGATGCATGCCAGCGCAATAATTTCCTGGCATTTTTTGGTTCGAACAGATCATAGCGCCGGAAGCCCATTTTCGACATAACCGGAAACTGTCCATTCAACTGTTCCTCGTAGGATTCATCTCCAGCCTGTTCAGAAATCAGGTACTGTTGAAAAATTGATTCGTACGAAATTTTATCCACTATAAAGTTATGTTTTTTAAGCCTTAAAGCAAGATCCAGAGCATGCAAACGTGCACCAAACCAAGTGGGATGTAATGCATCGTAGGTAGTAAACTCCTTTGGAAAGGAATCCTGATAGTCGACGAAGTCCATAACTCCTGCGCTGAGGCTCTTCAGTTGACGAGTAAATTCACGGTAATCCGACGCATTGTGAGGAAATACAGATTTCTGCCAGTGTATCGGCAAATTCAATATGAATAACGGCACCTTGGCGTCTTTTGATGCAGATACCAAGTCCTTGAAATCCTCCAGATGCCGCTCCCGACCTGCTGAATATAAGCGCCATTGAAATAAATTATTGTCGTACCCCTCTGGAAATTTCCAACTCTGATTTACATCAACTTCCAAAAAAAAGATCTTTCTACGATCATTTCCTACTTTCAATAAACTCGCCAATGGCCGCGTCCATGCTTGCCTGAGTCGATTGCGATAGCGAATAAAATCAAAATTCTGTGTCAACCAGGTATCAATATATAAACCAAGGTCAAAATGTCGCAACCAAAAGCCAATTGTTAGTTTTTCCACCACGCCGTCTTTAAAAAATGACCTGACGTTGTGAGATTGACGCGATAACCGCATTCGATCTGAAAAAGAAATATAGGCCGTTCCGAGTATGATCAAATCCGGTTTCATTTCAAGTCCCATTAACGTGCGCTGTAAAAAATCAGGCGCAAAAATTCCCGCCTCGGACATATCCATAACCTCAAATTGTCCGAAGGCGAACGAATCCAGCAATGCCTGTAGATGTTTGGAAACTTCACCTCCGGTTTTAGCGTGTGAATTGGATATATAGAGAATTCGGGTCTTTGTCGTATCTCGTTCTTGAGTACTAAACCGACTTATCGGAGCGCCAAGATAACGCTTCAAAGCTGGGTTACGCTTGGACATTTCCAATTTTTGGCGCTCGATATCACCAATCCGGCCAATGACGCTGGATTCGAGAACGGCAACAATAACAATCAGAATCAACAATAAAACCAAACGTATTCTGTTATTGTGTTTATCACGTTTACCAAAGCCGCTCAATTCTGCCATTTGACTAAAATTGAAAATAGATGAATTGTGTGATTTGCGGTGAATTGAGGATTGCGAACAATCCAAGCACGGCCAATGCAGTTGACTCAGCCCATCCTGAAATACCGGGCCAGCGTTCAGATGCATTGGGAAAACTCAGGGTGGCCGCCAAAATCAATAGCAAAAAGACTATGTCAGGCATAGAGCTAATCTGCGGACCAATCTCGTGTAAACCCAACATTCCCTGCCAGATCGTTACCACTTGAACGGAATCCTCCACACGAAACGGAATCCATACGAAATGCACCACCATCAGCGTTAATCCGATAGCCACAGGTGGCGGAATAATCCAATAGTGTAAGTATTGATTCTTTAATCGAAATCCCGCCAATAGAATTCCATGAAGTAATCCCCAAACGACAAAATTCCAACCCGCACCATGCCAAAAACCGATCAATAAAAATGTCACTAATATATTGAATGAAGTACGAACCAAGCCTACTCGCGAGCCTCCCATGGGGATATAAACATAGTCTCTAAACCAGCTCGACAAGGTCATGTGCCAGCGACGCCAAAATTCCTGAATATTTCTCGCTTTATACGGGGAATTAAAATTCTCACTAAGACGAATACCCATAATCAGAGCAATGCCAATCGCAATATGAGTGTAAGCCGCAAAATCGTAATAAATCTGCATACCAAATCCCAGTGCAATTACCCAGGCATCTATCCAGCTATAGTCTGTCCCAGCCTGCAAGCTCCTATCAACAATTAGGCCGCAACTGTCTGCAACCAACAATTTCTGAGCGATACCCAATGCAATTCTATCCAAACCCTCTGACCAGTGAATTGTCGACCTGCCGTCGATCAGTTTTAGTAACTGCGGATGCAACTTATTGAAACGCTCAATGGGGCCAGCAATCAGTTGAGGAAGGTATGCAATATAATTGCAAAAACTGAGTAAGTTTCTTTCCGGTCTGACCGTACCTTTATATACATCGAAACTATAGGACATCGATTGAAAAGTATAGAAACTGATTCCAGCTGGAAGATAGTAACCCTGAAAAAAATCCGCCGCAGGTAAAGGTAAGCCCATCGGTTCCAATATTGGCGACAAATAAGGAAACACCCATCCACCATATTTATAAAACCCCAATAAACCAAGGTTTACTATAATGCTGGCACTAAGCCAGAATCTTTTAATGATGATTCTAGAAGATGAGAATATTTGCAGTGCCGCACAATAATCGACAAAGGATGAAAATATTAAGATCAGAACAAAGAAAGGTTCAGCACCCGCATAAAACAAATACGAAAACAAAACCAATGCAGCAGATTTTGTATATCCTCTAGGAGCGCAATAAACGATCAACAAATAAATAGGCAGAAATACAAGTATGAATCCTGCTGAATTAAATAACATAGGTATCTATCCAGCATCTTTTTGGGCTAACGTGAATAATCGCACGTATACTACTCTGTAAGCTTTGCAATACCATCTGTGTGGGTAATAGAGAAACGATCAATAGCTTTTACCCTCTATCATGTGTGCGACAAACAGTCATAAGCATTTCCGCTTTAAAATCGCAAATCAGCTTAGGGTGGGCCAAACAGTAGTTGATCCACATGATTGACATAGCCTTTAATGGCTAATGTGGCAAAATCCCTGGACGACATGATACGAATGCCATTTGTTGACCATCCATTTGCCTCAAGCATCTGTTGCGAAGCAAACACCCATGCACTGCGTTTTTTTGCCAAAATTCTTATATATTTTCCATTGCCCACATTGACTGCATACAAGCCTTTAGGTTTAACATTTGAATATTGACGCACAGCATGTGCCATAGTTTCGGCGATCACCCTGTACCCCGCCGCAATTGGATGACCATTGATGGATTTCGGATAAAGCGGTTCTCTAGTCAGTGCACCCGTTTGCATAGATTCAACAAGATCTACGTATACAGCGCCATCCAATTGCTGAATATGATCAGCCAGTCGCTGAATGTTTTTCAACTCCAGTTCAACCAGATCCTGGTACACTTCAGGTGCTTGTAAATTCTCTCTTTGAACTTTTTTCGAATACACCAGTTCTTTGCTTGGTATAATTGTAAATACCATCTGCACATTGTTTGGCTTAGCCAAATTCAACATCTGACTGGCGACCTCCGCCATAATTGAATAACCCGCATGAACCGCCTTATCACGACTATTCGATGCAAGCCGTAAAGTCGGGGTAAACACAGTTTTTACTCCGTCTGCAAAAGACACCGACCACCATTCTGATTTTGGAGCAGGAAATTTTGCTCTGGGCATATCTTTCGCTGTTAGGTTTTTATCTGGTATCAGGCGATTCCAGTGCGAATTCCCGTAAACCATCTGAAAGGATTCCAAGGGATCATTACCGGTATAAAATGCTACAATCACTACTTTGGGCTGAAACATTAGAGCCTTAAAAAACATATCATAGTACTGAATAGCCGCCCAACCACCCGTCGCCATCGCATAGGTTTCATTTTGAACAGAATCCAGGCTGGCACGCATCTGACTCGGCCAGTTATTGTCCAATAACGCATTGTTGCCGTAGGTCTGGCTATCTCCGATAACCACCACATCGGCGATGTCGGGAATATAGCGATTACGAAATCCCAAAAGATCATTGGGACCCGCGAGTAAGGTTTCAGGGTATAAAGGACGACCTCTGACACGGGTCATCGGATCTTTCAATATGAGTTTCTCGGCTTCATAATCGCTTTTTCTGAACACACCATTATAGAAAGCCGGTACAGGCTTACCCATGGGTACTAGTTGTAAATCCTGAGGTAAACCCAACAATTGGGGTGCTTGCCAATTGATAACAAGCAAAACCAGGAATACCGCAATTACAGAACTTCCAATAAAAAGAAAATATTCTTTTTTCATAAACGAGGGAAAAATAACAAATAGAATTCCTTTCGACGCTACCGTTGCGGCAGCCATTTCAAGCCAATAAAACCATTCTCAGAAACATTATTAAAACCTCCTGCCCTAACAGGAAGAATAGCAGGCCGTTGATAGAAAAGTAGCCGACTGATCCTTTAGATGATTCTATAATCCTAAAACCTGAGTTTATTCCATCACAACAACTCGATTCCGACCGCTCTCTTTAGCCTCATAGAGTGCTACATCTGCTCGTTTAAGTGCCTGTTCGCAATTGATATCCTCCTTTCTTAATTGTGTGACACCAAAACTGGCAGTAAATTTAATAATATGGCTCCCTGTATCTAATGGAGTTGTGGCCAACAAGCTACAAATACGTTGAGCAACCCGACCGCTTTCTTCCAAAGGGGTTGCGGGAAACAATACCGTAAATTCTTCGCCACCCCAACGCCCGAATACATCATTTTTTCTTAACAGGGTCTTACAGGTTGAAGTGGTATGAACCAGTACCTGATCACCGGTATCATGACCGTATGTATCATTGATAGTTTTAAAATTGTCGATATCCAGCATCATCATCCCCGCCGGATTTTCTCCTCTCTGAAAAGACTTTAGTTCATTGCTGGCGGCTTGGATAAAATGACGCCGATTATAGAGTCCAGTCAGGGAATCGGTCATCGCCATTTTTGTCAATTCAAGGTTCGCCCCACGAAGATCCTGAGTCAAACGCCGAAGTTGCAACTGAATACGCACTCGCGCTTTAACCACAGCAGGTGCAAATGGTTTAGTCACATAGTCAACCGCCCCTTGATTTAAGCCACGTTCCTCAGTATCGGTATCCGGTATCCCGGTTACGAATATAACGGGAATCTCTGTCGTTTGTGGATTTGACTTAAGTCTGTCCAATACCTCGAAGCCATCGATTCCAGGCATAGAAATATCCAGTAAGATTAAATCCGGTTTTTGAGAAGAAGCTTTTTCCAGGCCCTCTTCGCCATCCGTCGCAAAAATGATACTCGCCTGCTCCTTTAGCAATCCAGAAAGAATCAATATATTCTCTTTCATGTCATCAATGACCAAGATCTTCTGCATTTTAGATCCCCAAATCCTATTTATGAATTAAATTCTGAACATCCTTAAATTCGCTACTGAGTTTAGCATGCAACAAGCGAGCAGTCTTCGCTGCATCCTTGTAGTCCAATCCAGCAACCTGGTCTGACAGAGTCTTTCCTGTCTCACCGAATAAACCATTAAACAAATACAATAATTCCTGCAAACACGTTTCAGCCTTAAGATTATTACTATCCAGGTTATCGATTAATTGTCCCAGGGCAAGCATGACTTTTTCTTGATCCAAAGCCGTGGAATCGTCGTACCAATCGACCCAGGCGGAATCCTCTGGTTCTTTAGTGTCGGGAACAAAGCCCAGTAAACGCATTTCATCCTTGAAGCGCTGGACCTCCTCTTCAATGACTATAAGTAATCCAGAATAGTCGTTATCCGAGCCGGTACACAATAGTTTTTCCAGTTCACTAATGGTTTCATAGATCCTGACAATACGAAGATTACCCGCAACACCTTTTACCTGATGCGCCAAATCAGCCGCTTGAGAGTAGCTTCCTTCACTTATACTGCTTGTTAACCGATCAACCAGATTATGATTTTCGAAATAAAATCTTTGCAAAAGCTGTATAAGCGCCTGCTCATTCCCTGCCAACATTTTCAAAGCGCTATTTATATCTACCGTCGATAACGATTCAATATGCGGACTTTTGCACTGCGTGTTGAGCTTGGGATTCTCTGATTCCAATGATGCGTCCTGCTGTAAGTCCTTTTCACGTTTGGCAGTCCATCGAGCAATCGTTGAAAACAAATGCTCAGGATCAATGGGTTTTCCTACATGACCCTGCATACCCGCCTGTTCACATTTTATTTTCTCCGACTCCATTGCATGAGCTGTCATTGCAATGATGGGTAACCGATCAAAACGCTTTTCTGAACGAATAATTCGGGTAGCCTCAAATCCATCCATTTCAGGCATTTGCAAATCCATAAAAACCATATCGTAACGATCAGAATTTTTCATGATTCGCTCAACCGCTTGTTGTCCATCGGCAACAATCTCTACGATAATACCTTCGGATTCCAGAGTTCGCTGCGCAACCTCCTGATTTATTGTGTTATCTTCAGCGATCAGGACTCGGAGTCCACGAAAATCGGTATCCCCGGTACAATCCTTTACCAACGGCTGGAGCGCCGCGTTTCCATCGATAGAAAAACTGATCAAAAAAGAAAATTCGCTGCCCTCACCCAGCTCACTGTTAACACTGATCTCACCACCCATAAGCCCGGTCAAATGTTTACAAATGGTCAGCCCAAGTCCTGTTCCACCATATTGTCGGGTAGTAGAAGCATCGGCCTGAGTAAAAGAATCAAATATTTTTGTCTGCTGATCTTTAGTCAATCCGATACCCGTGTCTTTGACTAAAAATTTCAATCGAGTCTCTGCTTCCGTAGAATCGACTGACTCCACTAACAGTATAACTTCGCCATGCTCGGTAAACTTGATCGCGTTATTACACAGGTTAATTAAAATCTGCTCTAATCTGAGCGGATCGCCGATGAGATCATGCGGAATATTACTGTCGGATCGAATTAAAAACTCCAGTCCTTTTTCAGCCGCTTTCGGTTCCAACAAATAGCCTACATGCTGTAATACGGATTCCAACTGAAAATTAACCTGTTCGATTTTCAGCTTACCCGATTCAATTTTTGAAAAATCCAGAACCCCGTTAATAATTCCAAGCAATAATTCGGATGAAGTTTGTACTTTCGTCAAAGTGTCCCTCTGGGCTGAATCCAACTCAGTTTTCACGACCAAGCGGGTCAAGCCAATGATCCCATTGAGCGGTGTGCGTATCTCATGACTCATATTCGCCAGGAACTCCGCCCGAGCCTGCGCAGACGCTTCTGCAGATTCTTTAGCGACTGCCAATTCTGCTTCGATTTTTTTTGGCGCCGAAATATCCATAACCAGACCTTCCCAAACAATATCTCCATTGATTTGCAGTTCAGGTCGCGACGCTGCATGAAACCACTTCCATTCACCCTCTACGGTATTCAGACGTGCTTCGAAGTTCCACGGTCGCATGGTACGAGCGGATTCCAGAACAGAATCAAGAAACTGTTGCTGAAAATCAGGATGAATGGTTTCGGCAATTGGTGTGGCGTCATCGACAACATCGGCAGGATCGACACCAAAGATATCCCTACAACCCTGACTCGCGTAGGGGAACGACATTACACCCTCCGGTGTCAGACGAAATGTGTATATAAAACCGGGAATATTTGAAGCCAAACGCTCGTGACTTGCATTACGCATTTCCAGTTCTGCGCCAATGCGCTTCTGTTCGGTGATATCAATAAAACTGACAAGCTGTTGGCTTTCTTTGACCACAACATTCATGCGTATTTGGAACGAAACACCCTCTGAATTAGTAAACTTAAACTCTGTTTCCGTCCGTTTTTCGTGCAAACACTCCCACACAAAGTGTAAATTATTTTCCCCCAGTGCAAGTATTTGCAAAAACGACTGGCCAATTAAATCCGCCTTACTGCCTGCCAACATCACACACATTGCAGGATTGGCGTAGGTGATGTCCCCTAGACGGTTCAGTACACAAACACTGACCCCCAGATCATCCAGAAGGCTGTTCTCACTTGTCGAGGACTTATCCTCCTGAATTTCGAAATACAAGCTTTCCGGCCAAATACTAAATTGGGCGAATTCCAAGTCAGACGCTTCTACCAGTGATACACCAGTAGGATACTTTAATGATTCTCCACTTCTATTTTGCCAGCTCACAGGGAACGAGAGGATTTGGCGGTCTTGTTTCAATATTGACCACCACTCTGTTTTCCAGCGATCAATTTTTAGCGATGGAGCCAATCGCGTAATTTGCTCGCTAAGCAACTCTTTTTGCTCAAAACCAAAAGTTTTACATAGCTTATTGTTCACATAACCGACAATGCCATCCTGATCGACCCAAATACTCAGAATTGGAGATTGATCCAATGCAGCCAACTTAGCCACCAATGTTGGCAAACGTGACCAGGTAGGCGAATCCATGCTCATGAAGAGTTTTAGCTAATTCGTATTATCAGGCGAAACATTCAGTGTCGGACGCTGTTTGAATATAACCGGCATCCAGCTATTCATCAAGCCCATTGCAGTCATCCAGGATGTTACTGCGACGATAAGGCTTAATGTCGTTGCCGTTTCACCCATTGACCACCATAAAAAAAATGCTGCGCTGAAACTAAACACTGACACAGCCAGCAATGAAACACAAATACCCAGTGCTGAAAATAATTTACGCCTCCATTGCGTCAATTTCCTGATATGCTGTTCATCCACTCCAGGCTTTCGAATCCAGGTGGTTGAGTTTAGCGGCACAAAAAATGGTTTGCGCATATATGAGCCGCGCCAACTTTCGACAAGTTCCAAGCTCGCTTCATGAAGCCGATGAGCGGTCATTCCGCCCAGATGACTGAAACGTTTACTCAGGAATCCCCGCAGACCAAAGAAAACCTGCGCAAGCTTTCCTGCAACTGAATAAAAGGGTCTACGCCACCAAACATTAACTTCTTTAATTACATTTTCAGGGATAATGTATGACGCATTTTCCAAGCCAATCTGATTAATCACCATGACTGTGGATACGCGGTGGGCAAAGCCTGGAAAATGCGGCAAATAATCAGCAAAAAACTGCATTAAAGATTCAGTCAATGCCACTCCATCATGACTGTAACCCGCCTGACGCTTTTGGATTAGCGCAAACAGCGCCTCCGCTTCATCCCAATCGTCGGTCAATAATTCATCTTCGATACCCATGATATGGCCGATCACTTTCCACAAATGTAAAAATCCTTCCTTTTGCTGCCTGCTTATCGGTACGCCCCAGGCATCCAGACATTTTGGGATAATAAAACCAAAAGTTAGCAGGGTATAGGCCAGATCCTCCTGATTAATAGGTACTCCAAATTTTTCAGAATCCCAGGGTTGTTTTCTTTGGCTTAATGCCTCAGACATTGAATTTGGATTCTTGGCATTGCCATAAGCTTTAAAAAGTTCTGGAGAAGTCAACATATAACGCATTGAGGCATGCAAAAACCTGACTTTTTTCGCCGCTAAATAACCCTTACCCCAAATATAGCGTGTCGGTTTTTCGGCCATTTTTTTGATTTCTGCATTGACGGCATCCTTATCCAGGCCCTTTACTTTTGTAGTGGATTCCCTGGAGCAACAATGACCACTTTGTTTCCAGTTGCCTTTTTTGTCCAGTTTCCGAAGCGCATCGATCAGAAGCCTATTTTCATCGTAATCACTATCTTCAACAATGCTAAGACCACCCGCGTCCATGGTGTCTGCCAACATCAAACCTGTCTCGTAAATCCGTTGATAAATATATTTGGCATCTTTCAACTTTTCGGATTGATACAAGGCCGGAATGCCATTTTTGATCAAATAACATGCTGGCAAACTACCTGAATATAGGGCCGCCAGAACAATTAAGGTATTATCCTGCCATACTTTCGCACCTATTTTGATTTTATCCTCATCCACCCAATCTGGAGCAACCATGGGATCAAAATAATCCACCAGATATTCTGGCTTTTTTTGCAATTGTTTCGCCAGTCTGGACTCTTTTACGAACGCCAACTCGGGCGTTTTCATAATCTGGTCGGCCAATAACAGCATATCGTTATAACCGAGACGCCCAATGGCTTCCTTCGAATCACCGGGTATCACATGCTTAACCATGGCATCAACTTCAACATCACCGATTTTTCGAAGAATGTCCAGTCGCTCACTCGTCCAGTTCTTGTTTGCCGTTGCCAATCTAGACTCTTCATTCCTCAAAGCAGACAAGATGGAATCGATAATGGGCGTTTGATCAACCTCAATATCTTGCGATCCTGTCTTCTCCATTTGAACACTTTCCTTAATATCTTCTGTTACTTTTTCAGTCCCCAAACTACTCATCGTTACTCTCCGTTCGCAATTTATACGTCGCTATTCATTGGATTTATAATCCGGGTCCGAATCGTCGGATCCGCAAGTCACCAGCAAAACTATTAGCACTCAGTTCGAGTAAAAAAGTGCAGAGTTCCCAACAATAAATGACCTGCACCAAACACAGGCAAACAACACAGATAATTCCTACAGTTAAATGATCACTCAGATTATGCAGCACTCGAATTCGAGGCTACATCCAAAAGAATAGCGTAAACCCTGGATATATCATTAACATAGGGGAAATATTGGCAAAGTTTCGCTCATCCCACTTTGAATGCCAATATTCAGGATGGCATCAAATCAGGATTATGATTTAAAAATTAACAATTTTGATGTTGGAACAAAAAAATCCTGGCCAGGATTTGGGAAGACTGGAGAGTCAATGGATTTGTGGCGTTATTTTCATAGTGTTTGAGTTTAAAAACCAACGCACATTAAGAGAATTCATTATTTCAGTCAATCAAAATGCCTATGATTGATCTGATTTATTAATATCTCACTCAGCATTTTCAGCGCCTTGTGAAACAACCTTAACCTTTGATAGAAAAGTGAGCAAATATGAGCTATTTACACAGCTATAAAGTGTAGGTTCTACACAGAATGATAAAGGTGAAAACCCATTCTAACGCCAATTATAGACTCTGTGCATCCAATGCAATTACACTGTGTTCAGTTACACCTGCGTGGGTAAAAGTAATTATTCGAGCATCCTCATAAACCACCCAGACTTCTTCGGCACCTTTAGCTAAATAAAGATCTACTTTTTCAGATATTTCTGTTTTTGAGTTTGATGGAGAAACGATTTCTATACAAATCTCCGGCGCTTTTGGATAAGGTGTTTGATAGTCAAATGATTTGATAAACTCATCAGACGCCCAAGCCACATCTGCTACTTTGACTCCATCGGACGTATGAATGGAACATTCAGTAATAACTTCACCTGAAGGCAAATTATTAATCAAATTAGCCGCCATCCGGCTTTGTATACGTCCGTGTTTATTTGAAGCCGGACTCATCAAAATCTTGCCAAACTTATTCAGCTCTATCTTGAAGGGAAGATCTTTTAATATCGGATTATTTACAACCTCGGCCCAGTCCATACTGTATCTCCATTGTGATGCCCTACACTCTTAATTTAGTATACTTTCTTGCATTATAGTGGGCGAGCGTTCGGTTTGGCTATTGGGGGCACAATGCTACTAGTACTCCGTCATTGTTGTATTGGGGAGTAGCTTAGTCGAGAAATGGTCAGCTGCTAGGCGCACGAGCGCAGGACTAGTCGCACTCATTCAAGCGAGTGCAACAACGCAGATGGCCGCTTATCGGCTGATTCACCCGTCAATACAACTTTGACGGAGTACTAGTCCGTGCATATACTATAAGCCTGTAATGATCTCACCAACTTCATATACAATTTTTAGTGTTAGGCTTCAGGATAACAATTTATGAAATGTTTTAACCACGATCAAAAACAAACTATTAGTATTTGCAAATATTGCTATAAAACAATCGGGAAAAGCTAACTGGCGGTTTTACAGTTAGTATTTCTATTTCCAACACTCCCCACCCCCAAATCACTCACACACAAACAAGTTCGGAATTGATCTTAAGTGAAGATAAAGAGTTGCCAATTTCATCCTTGTAGATGCTGTTCATAACAATGACCAATTGGGGAGAATTCTGCTGCAATGCTTCTGGAGGTATAACCTGCTGCGCACTGCCCGGTACAAACATTTGATGCTTGTGGGGATTTAAGTCAACGACAGACTGTATTCGATTCTTCGAACGCACTGTATTTAGAAAAGTGACTCCTTTTGAGCCACCACCCCATATCACCGCGTTGTGACCCTTCTCGGCCACTGAAGCGAGTTTTTTGTTCCACGAAGTAACTTTCTCGTTATAATTTTTTTCAAAATTATTTACGTAGCCCGAAAGTTCAGCAAGCATCGCTTGATCAATCTGGTATTCGCCGTCAATTGAACCCGGCTGAGCCTCTATATAAAGAAACTGTCCACCGAATGACTCACCGACCTCATTAATCGTAAAACCTGCCATTCTAAATACCGACTCAAGTGAGGTCGGGCTGAAATAAGCACAATGTTCATAAATAAGATCCCAGATTCCAAGATCTTTTAAGGTATAAAGCACATTTGGAACTTCGAAATATACCACCGGATTTGCATGCGACTCGAGAGTCTTGCGTATATTTGTTAAAAATTCCAAAGGTTGTTGAATATGTTCGAGTACATGCCGACAAACCATGAAATCCACATTTTGATGTGCGTAACTCTCATCATAAAAATCGTTTATGAATGTTATGTTCTCAACATTGCCAATGCCGTCACGATCCTGCTCAACACTTTTATCAAACCCGAACCCCCGGTTGTTGCCCTTGGAACACAACATCGACAAAAAATCGCCTTTGCCGCAACCTATCTCAACAATGTCTTTTTCACATATCGAATATTTGTCGATCAATCGATTGGCAAGATTATTGGCATATTCGTTAAACAACGGGGAAAAGTGTAATGAATTCTCGTAGGCCTCCGTGTAATCCATAAGATCCGGGTCAAAAGAGCGGTTAAAGACATGGCCACAGTCTTCACAATAACTTAAATCAATATCTCCTTTTGCAGCATCCAGGGCCTGATCAGATGTCGGCCACAACACGTTGCAATAGATTGGTACCTCAGGTAAATGGATAGTATCGACCAGATGACTGGACTGACAAACCGGACATTCTTTCATTATTTAACTTCTCGCGGTCAGTTATACGGCTACTACTTCGGGTTCTATTCCAAGATTTTTCAAATCCTTGCCAATTTCGTCAACATAGACAGCGTTCATGACAATAACAACATCAGGCTTATACTCAGCCAGAAAATCAGGTGATACGATTTTTTGCCCGGTTCCGGACATATAATAACCCTGACGATTCGGGTTAATATCAACCACATACTCGACCTTATCGCCAACATCCAATGTCGTCAAAAAGGAAACACCTTTGGATCCCGATCCCCACAATACGACTTTCTTAGCACTACTGGCATAACCATCAATGCAATCCTGCCAGAATGCCAGTTTACTGTTGATCCGATCAGGAAAGGAAGCCACGCTTGCCGTTAACGCAGCCAGATCATCTTCTATTTCAAGATGAGCGTCCGCACTATCGTCACCAACCCTGGGTCTTGCCTCGATTGTCAGATACTGATCTCCATATTCCGTTTCTATATTCAGCACATTGAACCCGCAGCGCCTGAACAATCGCGCCAGCGAGCCTGGACTAAAGTAAGAACAATGTTCGTAATAGACATCTTCAAAGGCGCACTCATCAAGAATACGTGTCACCTCGGGAATTTGAAAAAATACGATGGTATCTGGTTTATCTCCAATTGATTTCCTCACCGTTGTCATGAATTCAGAGGTCGGATGGATATGTTCCAGAGTCATCTTGCAACACACAAAATCAGCTTTATATTCGGTATATTTTTCAGAATAAAAATCGGTAATGAAATTCACATTCTTTCGTGCCACATCACTGGTCAGACGGTCTTCCCGGTAGCCAGGATCAAAGCCAACACCCCGATTGTTGCCAAGTTCGCTCAACATAGTGATAAATTCACCCTTACCACAACCGATTTCAAGAACATCCTTATCGCGCAGATCGTATCGTTCGACCAGGCGCTCAGCTAATGCATGATGAAACTTGTTAAAAGTTTCCGAGTAACCCTGAGTCTCCTCGTAACGACCGGAATATTCGGTGAGTTTTGGGTCGAACGCCATATTCGATACAAATCCGCAGTCGGGGCAGAACATCAAGTCGATATCGCCGCGGGGATAAGACTTTGCTTCATCAGCAGTCGACAATAATATACAACTGTTCGACGGTACTGACTTAAGTGCATAGAATAATTCCATTGAGCCTGTAGAGCAGCTCGGGCAAGTTTTTGTTTCAGCCATAATGTTCGTTCACTCCGTTAATTGATGGGTTGCAATCGGCAAATCCTGAGTCTGTTCCTATACAATTTCCGGGTGGGGAATCGGGATAATGAATTTGCCTCCCTTATTTCTGTATTCGGCCTGCTGTCGCAATATTTCTTCTGAAAAGTTCCAGGGCAGCATCAATACGTAGTCCGGCATCGATTGCAATATTTTTTCCGGCGCGAAAATCGGGATATGCATACCCGGCATATATTTCCCTTGCTTATGAATATTAATGTCCACACAGAAATCAATCAGATCTGTTCCGATTCCGATGTAGTTAATCAGCGTACTGCCTTTTGCTGCAGCTCCATATGCGGCGATACTCGCGCCCTTTGCTTTCAAATCCCGCAGCAATGTAATCAGTTCCTTTTTAACTGTTTTTACACGATCTGAAAAATCAAGATAATAATCAATCCTGTCAAAGCCTTCACGTTGTTCAATTTCCAGCATCTCTTTGACTCGCGGCCCCACGTTTTCATGCTTCTCAACAAACAGGCGCAATGATCCACCATGAATGGAAAGATGTTTTATATCGTTCAAATATAGATTATGCCGACGAAACAAATTGTCCAGCGAGGTCACCGACAAATAAAGCAAATGTTCATGATAAATGGTATCGAATTCGTTATGATCAATCAGATCTTTAGCATAGGGGGCTTCAATAACAGCGACGCCGGAATCTTTAAGAAGTATGCCAATACCCTCGACAAAACCATTGGTATCCGCAACATGAGCAAGTACATTATTACCATGAATCACATCGGCGGACTTTCCCTCCGCTTTCAGTTTCTTTGCCAGTTCCAGGGTAAAAAACGTATTCATGGTTGGCACACCAATTTTCTCGGCAGCTTCAGCAGGCCCCTCAGCCGGATCGATTCCTAATACCCCAATACCGTTTTCCACATAGTTTTTCAGCAAATATCCATCGTTACTTGCTAATTCCATAACAAAACTCGAAGAATCAAGCCCTCTGCGTTCAATCACACCCAGTACATTTTCCCGAGAATGCTTCAATAAAGTTTCGTTAACTGACGAAAAATAGGGATAGTCATCGCAAAATAATTCTTCTGGTGGTACAGATTTTGAAATCTGCATCATTCCGCAATTGGAGCAAAACGCAACCTCAAGAGGATGAGTGGGTTCATGTTCCTTAAGCTGCTGGTCAGTCAGCAACCTGTCCGCCAGAGGTGTAATACCAAGATCAAGAATAGTCTGCATCCCGGTCTCTGAACACGAACGACATTTAATAGTTTCTATAGACATCTTTAAACTCTTTCTCTAAGGCTGGAAGTATTAAAATAAAGTGACGATATACTTATCATTCGACGATGCTGTTTATTTAATCCACCGTAATGAATCATCAAGCTTACCTTCCTCAATCAACTGTTGAATATGTGAGATTCGCTTAAATTTTTCACCTTCGAATTCATCCAGTGTCAAGCCCACTTTCTTATAAGCTTCATAAAGTTGAACAATACCTCGCCGACAGGTCCATTGCGGTTTGAAGTTACGCAGGGTCAATGCAATATGGTTACAATCCACCCGGTAATTCCTAAGGTCTGGCCCAGCATCATCGGCAAAATCCACTTCACATCCGGGCACTACCTCATGAACAATCTCAGCAATCTCGCGAATCTGATAGTTTTCTGTGGTCAGACCTACATTAAAGCCTTTGTCATGAACCAAATCACGATCAGCCTCCAGACCGGCAATATAGGCTCTGCAGATATCTTCGACATGAACAATCGGACGCCAGGGATGACCATCACTTTTAAGCATTACCTTACCGGTCGTAAACGCCCAGGCAGTTAAATTATTACAAACCAGATCAAATCTTATTCTTGGCGTTAACCCATACGCAGTAGAGGCACGGATATAGACAGGACTAAAAGAATCGTCCGCCAACTTGGTAAGACCCTGTTCTACCTTTACCTTGGACACTCCGTACGGAGTGACCGGATTAAATTCGGCTGTTTCAGTCAAAAAGTCATTTCCCGCCGCACCATAATTGCTGCATGACGACGCAAAAAGGAAGCGCTTGGTTCCTGCCGCCTTGGCCAGTTCAGCAAGACGAATACTGGCTTTTTCGTTAATTTCTTCGGTTAAATGTGGCCTGTAATCACCCATTGGGTCATTTGAAAGACCCGCCAGATGAATAATTGCGTCGAAGTTTTCCACATCCTCGGCTTGTGCATCACGCACATCTTTCCTGATGTGCGGTACATCAGCCAGAGATCCTGTAAATGTGCAGGCCTCGAATAAATCGCTGTCATAGCCGACTACCTCATGATCACGTTCAAGAAGCATAGGAACAAGACAACTGCCGATATAGCCTTTATGGCCAGTTACTAATACTCGCATACTGTTCAGCTCCAGGTTTTCCAGGGAGGATTACCGCCATCCCATAATGATTGCAAAAGATTACGGTCTCTTAAAGTATCCATGCACTGCCAAAAGGACGTGTGTTTGTACGCCATCAACTGGCCATTTTTAGCAAGCTGCTCCATCGGATCATGTTCCCACTGTGTCATGTCCCCTTCAATATAGTCGAATATTTCAGGTTCCAGCACAAAAAATGCACCGTTTATCCAGCCTTCACTGGTTTGTGGTTTTTCGGTAAAAGTCTTTACCTGGTCGCCATCAAATTCCAGATGGCCAAAGCGTGCCGCTGGCCGGACAACGGTCATCGTTGCCAAACGACCGTGAGCTCGATGAAATGCCAGCAATTTATTCAAATCCACATCGGAGACACCATCACCCCAGGTAAGCATGAATGTTTCGTCGCCAACCCATGGCTGCAACCGCTTTATCCTGCCACCGGTTAAAGTGGGCTGACCCGTATCGATAAGGTCGACAATCCAGTCGGTTTTACATTCGTCGTGGTTAAACACTTCTCCAGTTCCGGTATTGACACGCATACTCGGGCCAAGTGTCGTGTATTCGTAGAACCAGCGACGGATAAATTCACCCTTATATCCCAGGGCAATTGCAAATTCGTTAAAACCATAATGAGAATAATGCTGCATTATGTGCCATATAATCGGAAAACCGCCAATTTCCACCATCGGTTTTGGCCGAATTTCGGTTTCTTCCGCTAATCTTGAGCCGACACCACCGGCTAACAAAGCAACTTTCATAGTAATCCTTTTATCCGTAAATCAAAGTATTTGGAAAAACAAATCATTGCTAACACTAAAACCGGAATGATTGTCTTAAGAAAGGGTGAACCCCTAGATCTTAAAGGTAGCTGTTCTCACCAACGCGGTAAGAATTTTTTAATATCGCGAACGGTTTTACACCCTTAATGCTTTATAGTATCAATTACTTTTATCGTTTATAAAAAACAGTATCGTAAACCACTGCTAAACAATCAGTCCATCATACAGCCAACGACATGAATTCCTATAGTTCGATAAATAGAATGTCCGTAGTATTAACATAAACTGCGGATTTAATTATAGAGCGTCGAGGGTAATTTGCAACCTTCTAAAAATAGACTTCGAGTTACTTTTTAATCTCAACAATTGGCAACAATAACAGCGTATTTCATGATAATCATGGCTATTTTATTATCATTTAAAATTCAAGGAGTCATAGCTTGGAACAAACCATACTAGTCGCACTTTCATCCCATGGATTCGGCCATTTGGGTCAAATTACACCCATTATTCGTGGTTTAAAAGCAATACGGCCAGATATTAAATGGGTTGTCCGCAGCCAATTGCCGAAATTCAAACTACTAGAAAAACTGGGCACTGATATAGAGATTCAATCAGCATTCCTGGATATCGGAATGGTGCAAAAAAACGCACTCACTATCGACTTTGATCAAACTGCATTAAAGTATAAACAATTTCATAGTCAGTGGGATAACCGACTCAATGCTGAAATAGACGCATTACGGTCGATCAACCCCGATCTTGTACTCGTCAATATCCCATATTTAACGCTGGCAGCTGCTCAAAAACTGGACATTCCAAATATTGCCTATTGCTCCTTAAATTGGGCAGAATTGTACCAGGAGTTTTTTAAGGAAAATCCGGAAGCGCAGTGCATAACTCAACAAATGCTCTCTGCCTATAATCAAGCCTCTTGTTTCATACAACCCGCACCCGCAATGAATATGCCTGGAATCACCAATGGCGTACCCATTGGTCCCGTTGCGCAAATTGGAAACAATATTCGCGAACAGTTGAACCAACAAATCGGTATTCTATCCTCAGATATTCTGGTATTGGTATCATTGGGCGGAATGCAATTAACCACGCACTGCAATGATTGGCCGCGGTTTCCTAATATGCGTTTACTGGTGCCGGAATCGTGGGAAAGCAAGCACCCGGATACCCTCGCATTAGAATCTCTGGGACACTCGTTTTCAGACCTGATGGCTTCATCAAACGCGCTGATTTGCAAACCCGGTTACGGGAGCTTTGTCGAAGCAGCATGTTGCGGCACACCCGTTCTTTATTTACCCAGGGCAAAATGGACAGAATCTGAGATATTGATCGACTGGCTAAATGGATTCCAAACCTGCATGGAATTATCACACTCAAAATTTGAAGAAGGTAATTTCCACGCCGAGATAGAAACACTTATTCGTGAAAAACGAAAAACCACTCCGGTAGCCAGCGGTATCCAACAGGCAATCACTAAGATTTGCACATTATTGTAAGCTTAGCACCATGCTGGCGAATCAACACCCTTGTCTATCAATTCTTCGATTTTGATCCGAGTATAATAAATTATACTATATCCTAAAATATACTCTTCCTTTATCAATTGCTACACCTTGATAAAGTAGTCCAAACAAGCAAAGCTTGTACCACGATTTGCTATCGTCTTTATACCTTTACTGCTTAGTAGTTAACTAAAGGGTACACACTCAAATGACTACAATTACTCCAGGGATTTATCTGTCAAATGATAATTTTTAACATGATTATAATCAGTTAATCTAAACCCGGGTGTTTGTAGGATACAAACTACATTATCTTTTTTAAACTGTAGTTCCTGTTTTTATGCAGCTTGCCAAACCTCCTCCCTGAAACAATCATTTCCAAAATGAAATAACCATTCGCCGCTGCACGTATTTTGTCAAGCAAAGCAGGCTGTGGACTGCTTTCAAATAATTCACATTAATTGACCTGACGATGCTTAGAAAGCGGAATACTCTGCAAAAGAATCTTTGAAATAACCAGGCTCGATCTATACAGGATTAAAAATTGACGACAAATACCATTGTTGCCTGTTTATTCGTAATCGGTTCCCTTTTATTGTCCTCGATTATCGTGTCATAATGAAGGCTTTTCATGTATCGATTAAGTTGGAGAAGATTTACCATGACCCCATACAAGCGCTCTCTCTCCGCAATATTTTTGCTAACTGCTCTGATTACAGGCTGCGGTAGTGATTCAAATAAAAACGCTACCATCAGCATTAACAAACAAAAATCCACTAAACCGGTGACAATTTCAGGACTGGTCTCCGATAAAAACGGGCCAGTAAAATCCGGCAAGATTATCGCCAAAGACGCCAATGGTAAAACTGTAGTCTCATCAAATTGGAAAGACGACACGCACTATTCCATCAAAGTACCAACCGGCACAGAATATCCGATCGAACTTGCAGCAGTAGGTGCTAAACAAAAATTGACTGTCGCGATTATCAGCCCTTCAACCAATAAACACGATATCTCACCCATCTCAACCAAAATAGCGACTAAGGCAAAATCGCTCGGTGGATACACGCCACAAAATTTGACACAGGCAGCACTCACCACAACGGCAATACCAGACAGTGACAGGACAGTTGGTGGATTTAAAGGCGATCCTACTAAACAATTCGGCGGCTGGCACTAATCGATTAATATTTTTTCAAAGTTAAAAACCAGTGACTATAAATGAATTGACTGCAATCGAAGTCAATCCCACTGGAGAGGCCAACGCATGCGTCATCTGGCTACATGGGCTGGGCGCCAGCGGCCATGATTTCGAGCCCGTTGTGCCGGCATTGAACCTTCCTGCTCATTTGGCGGTTCGTTTTGTGTTCCCACACGCACCGGAACAAGCAGTCACGATAAACGGTGGTATGGTAATGCGCGCCTGGTACGACATTATCGACCAATCGCTGGATCGAAAAATAGATTTATCCGGTATAGAACAATCAGTTAAATTAACCAATCAACTGATATTACGGGAAATCGACAACGGCTTTGATCCATCCCGTATTATTTTGGCGGGATTTTCCCAAGGGGGTGTAATCGCACTTGAGGCTGGCCTGCGGTTCAAATCGAAGCTGGCCGGTGTCATCGCACTCTCGACCTATCTGGCTGACGAAAAACACGTTCCTGTCGGTAATACACCCATCTTTATGGGTCACGGAACTTATGACCCGATCGTTCCAATGGTACTGGGAAAGAAAGCCTGCGACCTATTATCTAATAATGGCCATGCGGTCGAATGGCACGACTACCCCATGGATCACTCTGTATGTATTGAGGAAATTATTGAAATTGGGCAATGGATGACGCTGCGACTATCGATAAACTAGCCACTCCTTAGATAAAATATAAATATGGATAATTCTTCGTTGGGTTTATATTATTAACCCTTCTATGAATTCCGGGACAGACAAAAAACTTATCGCTTCGAGTATCCTTAGCGTTATCCTGGGAATGGCTCTCATGTTTTGGGCGTTGACTCGAATTGACATCTACGACACAGATAATCTTACACTCATTGGGCTTTGTGTTTCTATAACGGCAATTGCTGCTTACACTGTGTTTCGACTGTCAGCAAAGCAGTCGACAACAGGTCAAACAGACGTTTATAGACTGTTTCCAGATTCCAATCCAGACCCTGTATTCAGGCTGTCCAGCAAAGGAAATATCGAGTATGCGAATCCTGCAGCGTACTCTCTACTGCAACAAATCTCCCATTCCCCCGATGCCAGGTTTGTGGACTTATTACCGACTGATCTCGACGACAGACTGAAGACTTTTACTCGGCTAAACAAGCAGCGTGAAATATGGGAATATCCAAGACAAAACCGATTTTTCCGAGGTGCGATACATAGTTTAACCAATGACAAGTGCTCGCATCTTTATCTTACCGACATTACTCAACAAAAAAATACCGAACACGAACTTATTTTTCAGGCGACACACAATCCACTGACCTCTTTGCCGAATCGTCAGATTCTTCAGGATAATCTGGAAGACCGCTTACATAAAGCCGATCCATTCGCTTTGATGTCAATCAGCCTGGATCGATTGCAAGTTATTTCAGGCAGTTTAGGCTATACGATTGGTGATGCAGTGACTACTGCAGTCGCAGAAAGATTCGTAAAGGTACTTGAACAAATATCAGATATTCCAGGCGATTTTTGTTTGTTTCAACTGGATAATGCAGATTTTACAGTCATTCTCGACCAATACAAGAACCCAAGTACGCTAAGCAGAATTGCCCATAGATTTATGAAATGTATGGACACACCACTCTATATATTAAATCGGGAATATTTCACCACCATCAGCATCGGCATCAGCATCTTTCCTGAAGATGGGCAAGACTCTATTACACTGCTGAGAAATGCCGACAGTGCAAGACATCGGGCTATCACCGAAGATGGAAACAGTGAATTTTTTTACAGCCACGAGATGTCTGACACTCAACCGGAAACACTGTCTCTGGAAAACTTTCTGCGTCATGCGATAGAACACAACGAACTGGAAATTTATTATCAACCACAGATTTGCATAAAAAGCTGCCGCGCTATCGGTATGGAAGCCGTATTGCGATGGAATCATCCTGAACGGGGATTCGTGATGCCGGATAAATTTATCCCAATTGCCGAAGAAACCGGGTTGATCACACCAATAGGCGATTGGTTACTATACGAAGCCTGTAAACAAACTCGACTCTGGCAAGACAATGGCATCGGCGGATTAACACTGGCAGTCAATGTCTCCCGACGCCAGTTTCATCCGAAAAAATTTGTCGAGCGTGTTAATCATGCATTGACCAGCACTGGATTGAAAGCGGCAACTCTTGAACTTGAAATTACGGAAAGTGCAGCCCTGAGGGAATTGGATGAAACCAAGACTATGCTTGCAATTCTTAAAGACCAAGGCATCAATTTATCCATCGATGATTTTGGTACAGGCTGGTCGTCACTCACCTACTTAAAACATTTCTCGGTCAACAAAATAAAGATAGATCAGTCCTTTGTCAAAAATCTGATTCACGACCCATTCGATGCCGCCATTTGTCGGTCGGTAATCACATTGGGGCACAGTCTGGGTATGACAGTACTTGCCGAAGGCGTTGAAAGCATCGAGCAATTGAATTGGCTGAAAAATGAAAACTGTGATCAAATCCAGGGCTATTACTACAGCAAGCCACTTCCAGCGACTGAATTTGAGACCTACGTTCGGTCGATGAACAAACACTAATAAGATACACCAAGCCAAATAAACAACACACTAAGACACCGAATATTTCAATAATCACCTGATTTATGAAACTCTACCCTATTGTCCGTCCGTTGCTATTTAAACTCGATCCAGAATTTACTCATACACTCACGCTTGAAACACTGTGTATTGCGGAAAAATGTCGATTACTTAAGACCCCTTTTTTAAAGCCCACACCCGATTTACCGATCAAAGTGATGGGACTAAGCTTTCCGAATCCCATTGGTCTTGCAGCAGGACTGGATAAAAACGGAGATTACATTGGCGCTCTTGGCAACCTGGGCTTTGGCTTTCTGGAAATTGGCACCATCACCCCCCGCCAACAACCCGGAAACTCCAAACCACGCTTGTTTCGCCTGCCGGAATCCGCATCCATCATTAATCGAATGGGATTCAATAACAAAGGTGTGGATCATTTGATAACACGGATAAAGCAAGCCCAATACCCTGGCATTCTGGGTATCAATATAGGAAAAAACTTTGATACCCCATTAAGTGAAGCAAGCAACGACTACCTGGAGTGTTTAGATAAGGTATACGCTTGCGCCGATTACGTCACGATTAATATTTCCTCACCGAATACCAAAGATCTTCGCAAATTACAAAACCAAAACGCAATCAGGCCGCTGCTTGTCGCATTAAAACAGAAGCAACAGATTCTCCACGAGATCAATGAAAAATACGTGCCGCTGGTGGTAAAAATTGCACCGGATTTGCAGGATTTCGAGATCGAGCAACTCGCGATGGAGTTACTCGAACAACAGATCGATGGAGTCATTGCAACCAATACAACCCTTTCACGAACGACTGTATCCGGGCAAAAATTCGCCGATGAACACGGTGGTTTAAGCGGCGCACCACTGACAATCCAGGCCACCCATGTGGTCAGGCAGCTCGCACAGCATCTTGACGGAAAAATTCCCATCATTGCCGCTGGTGGATGCATGACCGCTCGGGACGTTGTAACAAAAATCAAAGCTGGAGCAAGCCTCGTACAGCTCTATAGCGGTTTGATCTATTCCGGACCGGAATTGATCAGTCAATCTGTTGCGGCCCTGGCTGCTGAGTCTTCGGAATAATCCTCTGGATTTACAAGCAAACCCATCAACAAATAAATCTGGCAAGTCAAAGTATACGAAGTAATTTTCCGGCTAGGAAGATATAGATTGGTGTTTTACATTTTGGCGGATGGCGCTTCGCTTGAGTATAAATTAATTTCGGAAGTGGACGACGAGGGCAAACCAAACGTGACAAAGCAAAATAATTTATTGAAACGATTGATTGTTTATAAATCAGATATCCCTCGCTTTATGGATCATCCGATTAAGCCTTTCACTAATAACCGAGGCGAGAATGATATTCGCATAACCAAATTTCAACAAAGTAACTGAGCTTCTTTCGCCGCCGTACTATTTAATTCAGTTGCCATCGAAATAATTCTATTGGGCACACTGGCATAGATACTTTTTATGGTCGATTACAAACTGGCAGCACCCATAGTATTCAGGCAAAAGGAGTGCCTGCTTTTCTATACACAGATACAGTTATTAGTTACACTAAAATTCTATATTTTTGTAGCTATAGGTATACAAATGAAAGGGATCAGACAGCTGATTTATACGACAATAATGCTCTTGCTTATTGCTTGCAGCACCGATTCCAAACATTGGGATTATACCCAAAATGGCCCCACACATTGGGGGGAATTCAATAAGACATGCAGTAAAGGTCACCAACAGTCACCTATCAATATACGCCCAGGTAAAACAGTCACGTTGACTCCGACATATGTTCTTCATCTGGATGAAGATATTCATACGACGGCTAAAGTAATCGACAACGGACATTCGATTAAAGTAACCCCTAAGGCCGGGGCAAAAATGATGTTTCACAACGAGGAGTTTGTGCTGCAGCAATTCCATTTTCACGGAAAAAGCGAACATACCGTCGACGGTAAACGCTACGACATGGTGGTACATTTTGTCCACCAAAACCCCAAAACCAAACAACTCGCAGTGGTCGCTATTTTTTTCGAGGAAGGAGCTAATAATCCGGTTTTAGACAACGTACTGGGTGGCATAGATCGAGAAATTCGCATCGACCCGAATGATCTGTTTCCCAAAGACGTCCAGCACTACTACCACTACGTGGGTTCGTTGACGCCACCACCTTGTTCCGAAAATGTGCAATGGTTCTTATTAAAACAACCAGACCAAGCGTCAAAAGACCAGATCGACGCGTTTCGCACCTATTACGCCGATAACGAACGACCGATTCAGGAAACCTTTGACCGCCATGTGGAATCGAATTGATACGGGCCTGGCAAAACAAATTACTCGACCTGGGATTGTTGGTATTTCCAGTTGATGGCGAAGAAAACACTATTGAGGTTGATCGTATCGTTGTATCCAATGGTTTTCGTCCTGACATGAATCTACTGCGTGAGATTCGTTTGGATATTGATGAAGTCGTGGAAGCACCGATAAAGTTAGCGCCATTGATTGATCCCAATATACATTCCTGTGGCTCAGTAAAACCGCATAGTGTTGGGGAGTTGTCGCACTTCGATAAACATTTCTATGTTGTTGATATTAAAGCCTATGGCCGTGCGCCGACATTTTTGATGCTAACAGGCTACGAATAAGAAGTCTGTAAAACCAAAACTCAACCAGCAGAATGTGAAATGGGCGATACAACAACCGATATTCTGGGCATTGCTGTTGTGTTTTTCGCTGTTCGCAGGAGCAACTACGGCATTTAAATTCCACTTATACCCTATGCTTATCGAAAAAGGTCTGCTGTTAAGTGAGGTTGTTATTTTGGTGGCCATTCTCGGCCCAGCTCAAGTTGTCGGACAGTCTATAATGCTAATGTTCTCTGATAAAGTATCGATGACGAAACCGGGTGTTTTTATTGCTGCCATTTTGCCCATCGTATTCACGGGGTTTTCCTTTTTGCCCTCTGGATTCTGGATGCTTGTTCCTTTCGCTATTGCTTTCGGTGCAGCTACTGGAACTATTGAGTTAAGGCATACCATTTTGTATCTACGCTTTTGATCCAAATGATGTGATTACCCCAGATATTCCTATAAATAGGCTAATGAACCCAGAGACAGCAATATAATATTCAATATTCGTTATCCTAACTAGCAACGAGGGGAAAAACGCGCCTATCATTAAAGCGATACCTGTAATTGCTAGTGAAGTGTTAAAACCTGCTACCACTAACTCCTCTACTTTTATTTCTTTATGCGGTTTTTGGTCAACAACTAACCTCTTTATCCAACAAGAGCCCGAAACCAATAGAAAAGCGCTTAAAGTTATAGAGGTTAAATAATCAAAAAATATAGATACTACAAGCGCTATTCATCCACCAGTCCTTAGTCGAAACAGCTCTTATGTCTTGTTATTTGCGTGCGTGTGAAAATCGAGCAAAAAACCAGATATTACACCTAATATAAACGATGCAAATGTAGAGGATACGGGAGGCGTATCGATTCCTAAGAAGATTTGAAGGACAATTGAAATGAAGCTGTAAATGACAATAGAAGACCCTCCTATCAAAACAGCAATATTTTGTATGGATTTTCCGATATCTTCTTTTTCTGTCTTAAGCATAAAGTTTATTTTACACAAAACTGAAAATTCATGAAATGGCCTTATTACCTTATCTTAGACTAAATGCGTTAATAAGATTCAATATACATCGCAGAACTCACTAGTGAGACTCTCAACGCTTGGCCATTCGATTTAGTTTTGAAAGAATTGATAACATGTGGAATGCTTCCTCGTGGCTTGGCGGCCCACAAAAGAGGAAACAAACCCATGTCATATCAGAGCTTAAGTCATTCAAAATGGGACTGCAAATACCACTTTGTATTTATACCGAAGTGTCGAAGGAAAAAGTTGTATGGAAAGATTAGAAGTTTTTTAGGCCCAGTGTTTCACGAGTTGGCAAGTCAAAGGTTTTGCCGGATTGGTGAAGGGCATATGGTTCAGGATCATGTTCATATGCTTATAGAAATACCGTCGAAATATGCGGTGTCTGAAATAGTGGGTTATTTGAAAGGTAATAGTGCCATAGCGGTTAGCTGTCAATTTAGTGGAAGGAAAGAAATTTTAATGGAGAAGCGTTATGAGCAAGAGGCTATGCGGTTTCTACAGTTGGTTTTGAAGAAGGGCAGATAAAGCAATACATTCAAAATCAGGAGCAATTCGATGGAAAAGGCTCGGACGAAAATGGTGAATTTTAGCCGCGAAGCATAAAGAATCCAGCAAACTTGAATATTGGCAGCCCTTGGGGCTGCTCACAACCGTCAAGCCTCCCGCTCTGCGGGAGCGTTTGACTATCTGTTTTTACTGGTGCCCGGGGCCGGACTCGAACCGGCACAGGATATTATCCCGGGGGATTTTAAGTCCCCTGCGTCTACCAATT
>CAZGQY010000015.1:0-39834 GCA_964528035.1 uncultured Methylococcaceae bacterium
TACGCAACTGTTGCTACAACGCAGAAGACGGACAATAAGACAAGTCAAGATTCGTGTATTATTGAATCCTCGCTCCTTAGCGCACCTTTTGTACTTTTTATCGTCGTAATCGATCGGCGGCTAATTCACATTACGGTGATTAATATCTAAAGTTTTTAGTTGGAAATATGAGTTTTTAGAAGGAATATTCAGTGAGTTCAGGGTTTGACGCCAGAAACAGA
The DNA here is from genome assembly GCA_964528035.1 of uncultured Methylococcaceae bacterium. Classification (GTDB taxonomy): domain Bacteria; phylum Pseudomonadota; class Gammaproteobacteria; order Methylococcales; family UBA1147; genus CAZGQY01. Next base: position 222 of record CAZGQY010000015.1, read on the forward strand.
TCTTCTACGAGCGTTCGCAGAGTCTCTCGTAAGGTTCTAATATTTTGTTTTTCAAGTGCACTATTGGTTGCAGTGTGCATTGCACTGGTTTTAGGGCTTCAATTACGCATATATTTTAAAGATGTACAGACCTTGTCAGCGTCATTGGCGCTACGTACTCAGGAAGTGGTGCAATTGAAAGAGACTATAACGGAGATGAACAACGAGGTCGCTTCATTGGTCGAATCTAAATTTCCTCATTTGACGGCGCTTTCCCTGGATCAGGTGATATCTATTGATAAAGATTATGTGAAAAACATTGTCTTTACTGTTGCAGGACGAAACGAAGAAAAGCAATACGAATACAAGATAGTATTTGAGAATAGAACAAATGGATCATTAGAACCTAATGTATTCATTCTCTTTTACGACCGGGTTGGTATGCAGTTGGGGGTATCTGAGCCAGTTTTAAATGGTGATAAGGAGAGAATAAGTACCGTTCTTGAGAGTCAGGAAATAAAATCTTATTTAGGCATGATAGAGGTGACAGACGGGGAGAAACCCGCCTACTTTATGATTCGATTTAACCAGTAATAGTTCTGTGGTGAGTATTCTGTCAATATAGAAGCGATAGAATTATAGTGGCTTGAATTGGACAGGAAGCTGAGTAATGGATCGGCCCGGATAGAGAGTCGTCGCAAGGAAAAATAGTATTGAGGGATTTACCAATGAAACCTGGCGAATATTGACTATCTATTTTTCAAAAAAAGCCAAAATTGACTTATTTGCAGTTGGTTTCCTCTGATGGCCACCTAAATTATGGGATAGTTGTCTGAGCTGAGTCACTGCGTCCTTTGTTATCCAACCATTTGACTTTGACTAAGTCGCCTGTCACACCATTTTTAAAGCGAAAGGAAAAATACGGGTTTTTGGAAATGCCTGGGCCTAGTTTACAGCGCGCAATGTTTTGCCCGTTGTGTTCTACCACTAGCATTACAATGTAATCGGCAGGTATTAGTTTGTTGTCCTTTTTATTGATGCGTCTACCGGTTTCCATTGGGTGCGTAATCAGAGTACGCACCAGTGTCGTGCCTTCGAATTGCTTTAAGCGTATTTTGATGCTGGACATTATGAAAACACTGGAAAATTATTCGCCACAACCACCAACAGTAACTTTTACATATTGTCGGGTTGTATAAAGGTTCTGATCGGCTTTGATGATTACAATAATATTACCACTGGCTGCCATTTTTATTCGGGCCTGCACGATAGGTTCGGTTACTGGGCTCAATTCGAATTGAGCTACCAGTGGAATAGGATTTTTTTCTGAAAAGACTGCAATGGATTGGGTTTTAGTGAGGCTGCTTTTTATTGATAGAGGCACTATTGCACCATTTTCAGCTATTTTTGGAGCAACGAGGCGAATTTTGTTGCTGGGTATGATTTTTAAGTCGCGACTGATGGTTGCTATTGCGTCTTCAATATTTGTTTCACGAAAAACTGGCTCGATCGCTGCTGCTTTCAATAACTCTGGAGAAATCAGTCCTGCACTGGCAGCCAGACCAGTGAGGCTATAAGACAGGCTGTTTTTGATAAAAGTCCTTCGGTTTTGCAGCATGGGCTGTCCCTGGATCGATATTAATTTGAATGGACTGTATTCAATCAATCAATTAAGTAAATAGTTCATTATATGCGATGGCGGCTGCTTTGGGGTCGCGCTGTCCAAAAATACCATTAATCACTGCCAGAACATTGGCTCCTGCGTCCAGCAGAGCTTTTCCATTTATCGGTGTTATACCTCCGATAGCGACTATAGGGATTCTAAGTTTTCTATTGGATAGGACATCCATATTTGCTGAAGTTGCATCGGGTTTGCTGATTGATGGATAAAACCGACCGAATGCAACGTAAGAAGCCCCCAGGTTTTGTGCCTGTATCGCCGCTTCGATTGAGTTATAGCATGAGACCCCGATGATTGCTTTATCTCCGAGCAGTTCCCTGGCACACTGAATGCTGCTGTCGAATCGGCCAATATGAACTCCGTCGGCACCAATACTACGACAGAGTTCAATATTATCGTTAACGATTAATGGAACCTTGGCCTCATGACAGACTGAAAGCAATTTTTGCGATAGATTAATATTTACAGCGGTTTGTTTATCGCGATATTGAATAGCTTTAGCGCCGCCTGCTATAGCGGATTGCACTGCGTCAATCAGATCTGATCCCGGCCAGTTTGCCGAATCCGTGATCGCGTATAAACCCTGTGTCGGAAAAGGATGCTTCATTTTTTTCGCCGTTTATGGAGTCGATTTGGAACAAATTGCCCTTTGCCTGGCTGATAACCCGCATTCAAATTTTGCCAGGTTAGTGACTGGGCCTCAGTTACCGCTGTACGGGTATCGATCCCGCAGGCAAGCAAACTGGCAATATGAGCAGCCAATGTACAACCAGATCCATGGTAACTGTGGGGTAGACGTTCCCAGGTATTTTGGGTTATTTGATTGTGGCTAAAAAACAGTGTGTTTATTACCCTCGGTGTATTTTCCTCTGTCCCGGTAATTAATACATAAAGACACCCCAGGGAAATTAAATATTGGCCACAGTTGTTCAAAGTTTCCTGGTTTTCAGACAGTCTTTGTGCTTCTTTGAAATTAGGTGTAATAATTGTTGTGAGGGGTATTAGTTTAGATCTCATTTCCTCGATGATATGCGAATTCGCCAGATTTAGGCCACCTCCGGAAGCGAGTACCGGATCCAGTACTACTGGAATGAGTGGATATTCTTCAAGAAAAAGACATAGGGTTTGCAGGATCTCCACTGAACCGATTAATCCAATCTTTATGCACTGGATATTAATATCGGTGACTAAGGTTCGCAATTGCTGCAGGATTCTTTCAGCGGGTTGAGGAAAAACTTGCTTCACATTTTCAGTGTTCTGCTCAGTGAGGCATGTGATGACGCTACAGGGATGGCATCCGTGGCTCAAAAATACTTCAATATCTGCCTGAATACCGGCTCCGCCGCAGGGGTCGTGTCCGGATATGGTTAATACGGTGGGATAAGGGTTAGACATAGTATTGTTGATAACGGGAATTTTCTGCATTTATTTTAAAAGAATGAACCTACGCAGTAAATTGGCTATACGGAGTGCAAATCTTTGATACCTGAGGATAGACGAATGCTTTCCTGTAATTTTTGTGGCATAACAATTGAGGTAGAAGAGATGTTTTGTATCTGCCTGGTTAATTAGGGTGCGTAGTTGAAGATACAGAATATCATGGAGTAATATTGGGCTCTGTCCATTAGTGATGGAAGTCAGACAAATGATTTATGTTTGTGTTTTGTGTGGATTTACCTATCAGCCCGCAAAAGGATTGCCCGAAGATGAGATACTTCCTGCAACAGCCTGGGAGAATATGCCGCGAAACTGGTGTTGTCCGGACTGTGGTGGAACAAGGGAAAATTTTGATGGTTTAGCCATTGATAATTTTGTGCCGGACAATTGTGAATAAGCCTGTAGATATCTGGCAGGTCAATAGAATAATGGCCCTGACACAATGGCTGCTAATTTAAGTTAACCCCCTTCTTTTAACTGGGAGCTTGACGTATTTCTGTCATTACAGATCACCATGAAAACGGTCTGGATGGCTAACGTCTCCGGGTTAATTGGCTATACTTAATTTCGACGAACCAAATATAGGTTACTCGGATTTTAAAGTAAAGTACGTGTCAGAACATTTTAAACAGTTAAAGGTTATGGAAAAAGCGGCAATAGAATACTGCCTGGTAATCGAGAATCTTGCCACTTATCGAGGTGAACAATGGCTTGCTGAAATCGGTGGTGTATTGCCTCAGATTCAAAAATCAATGACTCAGTACGATGATCCGAATATAGAATACGGCTTCTTTTCTTTACCTGATTTGGAAGACCGATTTAAGATGTATTGTATGTTGAAGGATCGGCTGGGTAGCTACGATGAATATTGGCTGCATTACGATCAGCAATCGGTGGTTGGTGAGATGTCCGGAAGTTTGGCTTCTGATTTTTCCGATATATATTTCGAGTTAAAACGTGGTTTGAATTTGCTACAAATCGAGGGTACATCGAGTGCGGATGTTTTCAGTTTGTGGCAGACTGGGTTTATTTTGTATTGGGGTGAGCAATTAATGAGCGCGCAGCGTCATCTATCGACAATATTGGCAACGATTAAGCGCCAGTTGCAATAAACCACGCTTCGTGATTCTTACAAACAGAACTATAGTTCTGTCTTTTTAGTCCAAAACATTCCAGCTATTACCTGTTGCTGGAAATAAACTCAGGAATATAACACGGGTCAAACCTAGGATATGCCTGTTTTTTCTAATTGTTTTCAAATAGCCCTGCGGTTCTCTTATTTTTAAAAATATGTGTTCAAAATCTGTTTTCGATCATAGAGCAACCCGTTGTGGACAAATCCTTTGTATTTTTATGGCCCATATTGACCGTGGAGAAACATCCCAACTATTTAAATATGGCAAAGTAAACTGGATTATTGTTTTACTCATATCTGTATTATCGGGCTGCGGTGGCAATGAGACTGTAAAAGAGTCGAGTACCATTAGGGTAAATCCGGCTCCATCGATCAAGGTCGAAGAATATTCCACCTCCAAACCCGTGCCAACTTCGTTACGCAATACCGTGTTAAAGGCTGCTTTGGATCAAATGGGTCGCCGCTACCGTTGGGGAGGAAGGTCGCCCGCTAAGGGTTTTGATTGCAGCGGACTCGCCTATTACAGCCATTTAAAGGCAGGCATTCAGCTACCCAGAAGATCGCGGGATCAATTGTCCTCGGCGAAAAGAGTCAAGTTAAGTAATATTCAGGCGGGTGACCTTTTGTTTTTTAAAATCCGCTCGAATGCGAGCCATGTAGGGATTTATCTGGGTGGGCGTGAATTTATCCATTCGCCATCATCAGGGAAACGCGTAGCTCGCCAGTCTTTGGATGCTGAATACTGGCGATCCAGACTCTATGCGGCAGGAAATTATTATCCATAGATTGTGCAAGTATTCGCACAATTAGAATGGCTTGACGGTCGCTAAAATTACAATGGCAACCAGGAATAGAACGGGTATTTCATTAAGCCATCTGAAATACACATGTGTGCGGTTATTGCAGTCACGTTTAAACTGTCGAAGGCAGTGTCCGCAATACAAATGATAAGCCAGCAATATTAGTATGAGTCCCAATTTGACATGTAACCAACCGGATTGTCCATACATCGACCAGGCATAGTCATATAACATCCAGCCACCGAACAGTAAGGTAAGCAGCATTCCGGGTGTCATAATGCCGAAGTATAATTTACGCTCCATAATTTTGAAACGCTCAATACTGATTGGGTCATTACTCATGGAATGGTAAACAAATAGTCTCGGGAGATAAAACAGCCCGGCAAACCAGGTTACCATGAAAATCAAATGAAGAGCTTTTAACCACATCAGCTTTGCTTGTGCAGCATGATTTTTTCAATACGCGATTTAAGATTCGGTAAATCCAGAGAACCCATGGTTTTTAGTTCAATGCGACTATCGTTACCGAGTAAAAAATAAGCGGGCGTTAGTCTTACTTTATCAAAAGTGGTGGCCATGGACTTGTCTAAATCCAGTGCCACCATGTAAGGGATATGGTAGTTGCCAACTGCATTAACTACTCTGTTTGGTGGGTCGTAGTGCATGCTAAATGCGATCATTTTCAATCCTTTTGGTTCATAATCGTTGTAGAGCTTGATCAAATCGGGTATTGCCCGGATGCAACTGGGACAGGTTGTTGCCCAAAATATAACCAGTACAGGGTGACCCTTCCATGAATGAATGTTGATGGTTTCGCCTTGTAGAGTGGTAAACTCAGATTCCGGGATTAATTTCTGAGAATTGAGTGACATAAATCCTGAAAAAATGAATATAAGCACTATCGTCAGGCCGAGGTGATGGTATAACTTGAGTTTCATATGTCAGTGGTAGTTACGTTCGGGGACTGAATTTTAGTGTCTTCAGGTTTTCTGTAGGCGTCGCATAACGCGCGGTATAACGGAATTGGGCAAATGAGTTTAGATGTCCCTGTCGCAAAAAATGCAGCGGCCATCAATGGTATTGCCATTTCATGAGTATCGGTAATTTCCATTACGATGACAAATGACGTAATCGGTGATTGTAACATTCCCGAAAAATATGCCGTCATGCTGAGTAGAATCATCGCTGCTGCGGGAGCAATTGGAAACCAAAGTGCCAGATCGTTTCCCAGTGCGGCTCCGGTAGCAAGCGAGGGTACAAAGATACCGCTGGGTATTCCACTGATGACTGTGGCGAAAGTGCTAAACATTTTGGTGATCGGGTATCCCGGGTTTAATGCAGCTGTTCCCTGCAGGATGCTTTTGGTTTCTTCATAGCCGGTGCCGAAGGTTGTTCCATTACTAATAAATCCAGCCAGGGAGATAATCAGGCCAGCGAAAAATGCGATTACCCATATTTGATGACTTTTAGTAGCTAAATATTTTTTTGCCTGAATGACCATAACACTAAAAATTGCACCCATTAATCCACCCGTTATGCCGCAAACAGGGATTGCGATCCAGCTCTTGTCACGTGGTAATATAAATGACCGGTCTTCAAAAAATATATATACATCGAGTACTGCGTATGCGGTGACACCTGCAAAAATAATGGCGGTTAATACCAGACTACTGATGCGTTCTTCCAGAGCCCTGCCCATTTCCTCAATCGCGAAGACGATTCCTGCAAGTGGTGCGCTGAACATAGCAGCGAAGCCAGCTGCACTGCCGGCTAGAATGAGTCCTCGTTCGAGGTAGTGTGGAGGAAAACGTATGGCTTTTCCTAGTGAAGTCATTATTGATGCACCTATTTGAACAGAGGGGCCACCAAGTCCTACAGACGCACCTGACAATAGTCCCATGATTGGTAGTAACATCTTTCCAATAGCGATTTTTATTGATACCAGTTTTACTCGTTCAGCAAGATTCGCACTCATATCCAGGGCGGTTTTTACCTGTGGTATTCCACTGCCTTCCGAGCCTGGAAAAAATCTGAATGTTAACCAGGCCGTGAAAGCAAGCCCTAGTGGCGGTACAAATAAACAGGGCCAGGGATAGTCTTTAAATACCTGACGGAAATATTCGCTTGCCCATTCGCTCAGCATGGTTAAACAGACGATTAATCCACCCACCAGGATAGCGCCCGCCCAGAATACCAGTCGTTGCTTCCACGCGATAAGAGAAAGCAATGGATGATTCGATATAGGAAATTTCAATGTAATAAAATAGTTGGTGGCTTGATATTCGCTCAGCTTTTGCGTATTAATTCCTGAGATATAAATTTGTTTAGAGTTTCAACCAATAGTTTGTGTTCAATGGCCAGTACTCTGGATGCCAGTGATTCTACAGTATCCAGTTGTTCTACATTTACAATTTCTTGTGCCAGGATCGAACCTTTGTCATATTCCTGATTTACAAGATGGACTGTTGCACCGGTTTTTGAATCGCCCGCATCAAGAACCGCTTCATGAACGTATCTGCCATACATGCCCTGGCCTCCATACTTGGGCAGTAATGATGGGTGAATATTAATAATCCTATTGTGGAATGTAGTCAGTAACTCGTTACCCACTTTTTTCATATATCCGGCCAGAACAAGCAGATCAATGTTTTTGCTTTTACAAATATCAATCATGGATTGGTCTGGGTCTGCGTGAGTCTTTATGTTGACCACGAAATGCGGTATGGATGCCTGAACGGCTTTCTTCAGTGCCAGGCAATTTGGATTATTGGTTATCACCACGGCTGGAACTGCCTGAAGTATGTGTGTATGACAAGCATTAATAACAGCTTGCATATTTGTACCGCGGTGTGAAACCAGGAATCCGATATTTATTTTATCCATGCAGGCATTGGTGAGCTTTGGTTAATTTATCAGGGTTGCGATCGCTGCGTATTTTGGGTGATATTCAATTATGCATCAAGCCTATTAATATTTTATGATAACAGTAATATCGTAAAATATAATGGGTATCTTGTCTGGTGGGTTACAAGACTAAGGTGCGAGGTTTTAATAATATGCGAAGGATTGACGCAGGATTATTGTTTGTCTTCAAGGCGTAGCAACAGGCGCATAGCAGGGCTACGCAACGGTTGCTACAACGCAGAAGACGAACAATAAGACAAGTCAGGATTCGTATATTATTGAATCCTCGCTCCTAAGCGTGTGGTTTTTCTATATTCGGTCAGTCTGCTAAGTCAGCAAAAACAACCTTGATAAAAATAATGCTGAAAAATTGAAAGGTTTGTAGAATAGTCGCTCAGAATGAACGGCTATTAAACTTTAAATATTTGATAAAAACGCTTTATGATAAAAGTAGGAGTTGTCGGCGGCACCGGTTATACAGGCGTCGAGTTACTGAGATTACTCAGTAGTCACCCAAAAGCCGAGATTACTGTGGTTACTTCTCGCAGCGACGTGGGTGTGCAAGTCGGGCAATTGTATCCGAATCTACGAGGTTATATAGATTTGGAATTCAAAATGCCGGAGCTCGATACATTAAGTGACTGTGACCTCGTTTTCTTTGCTACGCCGAACGGTACTGCGATGACAATGGCTAAGAAGCTGTTGCAGCGCGGTGTAAAAATTATCGATCTGGCTGCTGATTTTCGACTCAAGGATCCGCAGCTGTGGGAACAGTGGTATGGGCAGCCACATGTGTGTCCGGAGCTATTACAGGAAGCGCAATACGGTTTACCTGAAATAAATCGCACAAATCTACGCAATGCAAAACTGATTGCTTGTCCTGGCTGTTATCCGACGGCCGTACAGCTGGGGTTTCTGCCGTTGATGGAATCGGCTCTTATTGATCCGATACATTTGTTTGCAGATGTAAAATCCGGAGTTAGCGGAGCCGGGCGAAAAGCACAAATTACATCTTTAATGGCGGAGTCCGGAGAAAGTATTAAAGCTTACAGTGTCAGTGGTCATCGGCATCAACCAGAAATTTGTCAGGGTCTGGAGGCGGTTGCAGGTCGGCCGGTGCAAATGATATTTGTTCCACATTTGGTTCCCATGATTCGTGGCATTCATGCAACCTTATATGCTCGGTTAAATAATGTCAGCGCAGAGAAAATTCAACAGATATTTGAAACACGCTACGCATCTGAAGCATTTGTCGATGTGCTTCCGGAAGGTAGTCATCCAGATACTCACAATGTAAAAGGTTCAAATCGTTGCCAGCTGGCAATTCACTATTTGCAGGATAGTGGTACCGTAGTGGTGCTGTCAGTAATCGATAATTTGGTAAAAGGTGCGGCAGGTCAGGCTGTACAAAATATGAATTTGATGTTTGATATTGACGAAACTACCGGTTTGAACGCGGTTGCTTTGTATCCCTGACCAAGTGAGGATCGACGAATATGCCAACCTCTAAATATAATTATCAACCTTATCAGGCTCGAATTCGGCATCGATGGTTTTTAATTGCGATTTTGGTGTTTGTTTCATTTTTATTGGGAGTGATTGGTGGCTGGTATTTGCTCGAAAGTGCTGGAAAAAAAGTGTTGACTGATAAAACCAGAATTTCTGACGATCGCGATTCCGCGTATATGGAATTGTCCGATCTGAAGCGTCAACTGGCCATTTATGAAAATTCCGGCCAGGTGGATCGGATGGCGGCGAAACATACTCAGGATGAATTATTGAAGCTACAGGATAAGCTCGCCGACCTAAGTAAGGAATTGGAGTTTTACAAAAGAATTATTTCACCAGAGCATCGTAACTACGAATTAAGGATACAGAACTTTCGTTTGATAGAAAATCAGGGGCACAAGTTTGTGTTGACGGTTTCACAGGGTATAGGACGGGTCGGTACTGTGAGTGGTACGGCAAAGGTTTATTTTAAAGGCTTGATCGATGGTGCAGTACACCGTTTTAGCATTCAGGATCTTGATCCTAAGAAACGCAGTAAATTACACTTTTCGTTTAGGTATTTTCAAACCTTGACCGGAGATCTTCTATGGCCAGAAAAATTCGAATTGGAATCTGTCGAGGTTATAGTAAAATCAACCAGCGGTAAATCCGCAGAAATTAGTAAACAATGGAGCGTCGAAGAATTACAAAAAGAATCTGAATATTCGAACCAATCAACGGGTGATTCGAAAATAATGAACTAAACTGCAATTAAGTGGAATGTCGGCATATTGTAACTATATGACTATATTTTTTGGAACCAAAAGCAGTATCACGGAATCTCATACAGGGTTGGCAAGATGAATTTAATAAGGGTATAGAATATGTTTGGCAAGAGCAAAGTAAAAAAAATAAAACCCAATCGAGTATCTACAGTGATCGGTCAGGAAACTGAAATTCATGGTAATGTTTTGATTAGTGGAGGATTACACATTGATGGTATCATTAAAGGTAACGTAAGTGCCGAATCCGGGAGTGGCGCGATCTTATCGTTGAGTGAATTGGGTACAATTGAAGGAGACGTGTACGTACCATTGGTTATTCTTAATGGTACAGTAAAGGGGAATGTATTCGCGGCAGAACGTATCGAATTGGCACCCAATGCGAAAGTAGCCGGAAATGTGACTTACAAATTGATAGAGATGTCAGTCGGAGCTGAAGTCAACGGTCGTTTACTGCATCAGAACGAACCGCCTCTGGTTAAAGTGGCTAAAAAAAATGAAGAACCAAATGCCAAGCCAACGCCCCGTCCAAAAAGGCTGGGAAAAGAATTGGCTTCTTCATCTGTAGCTGGAAAATAGATGTCTCGCGGCAAATTTTTATTTGGATGAATATTTAATGACTGAATTACAAACCACTGTTAATTTCACCGATAACGCAGCTGTTCAAGTCAGCGAGTTGAAGGCAGAAAAAGGTAACGACAATTTGAAATTGCGTGTGTATATCTCCGGGGGCGGGTGTTCCGGGTTTCAATATGGTTTCATGTTTGACGAAGAAGTCAACGAAGACGATATCTCAATTGAAAAACAGGGTGTGACTGTTCTGATCGATTCGATGAGTATCGAGTATTTGTCCGGCGCAGAAATAGATTACAAGGATGATCTGTCAGGTGCACAATTTGTGGTTCGAAATCCGAATGCTGCGACAACTTGTGGTTGCGGGTCATCGTTTTCGGTTTAATTGCGGTTGATTGGTACTTCGACAAATAAGGTATGAAGGACTAGCGGGGCCAGAGAGCCACTGCAACAACCCAGATGGCTGCATATTGACTGGTTATACCTGTGAATACAGGATGATGGAACACAGAATTAGTCGATTTTGGCAAATAGTTCTGTACGGTACAATTCCAACTGGCTAATCAATGGTGCGGTGGTGGTCTTGAAATCCGCGAGCATTTCAGGATTGACGGATAAAATCTTAGGAAGTTTTACAGTCAGTGGGTTTCGGTGTTTGCCATCGATGCGAAATTCATAGTGCAAATGAGGGCCGGTTGCCAATCCGGATTTTCCCACATAGCCGATGGTTTGTCCTTGAGTAACTGAGGTATTTTTTCGGGCTTTGTTATTGAATTTCGAGAGGTGCGCATAAAGTGTGCTGTAGCTCTTGCCATGCTGGATGATGACAACACGACCGTATCCTCCCTTGCGGCCTCGAAATACAATTTTACCGTTCCCTGTTGCGTGAACAGGGGTTCCGGTTGGGGCAGCGTAATCTACGCCCTTGTGAGCACGAATCCTGTTTAAAACCGGGTGACGTCGGCGAAGATTGAAATGGGAACTGATTCGCGCGAATTCGACTGGTGTTCTGATAAAGGCTTTGCGCAGGCTTTTTCCGTCGCGTGTGTAATATGCTGAATCTCCGGCTGAATCGGTATAGCGCAGAGCAGTATGAGATATTCCGCGATTGATGAACTCGACCGCCATTATATTACCTGACCCCACAACTTCACCATTAACATATGATTGTTCATAAATTACGGTAAATTCATCTCCTGGACGTAAATCTAAAGCAAAGTCGATATCCCAGGCGAATATCTTAACGACTTCCATGACTGCTCTGTCGGTCAGGCCGGCCGCTTTTGCGTCTGCAAACAAAGATGAAGTGATTAGGGCATGAGCATGAGCAATGCGTTTGTCGATGGTCTTTGATGTTTTATTGACATGATAGCTATCGTCGTCACGGGATACACTAATGGTGTCAATTTTATTGGGGAAATAAGCAAGATTTTTGAGTTTCCCCAATGCATCTAATTGATAATCTATTTTTTTTCCGGGATATAAGTTGGCCAGTTCTTGTGCGCTTTCAGAAGAATTAATAATGGCAGACAAAGATCGTTTGTCGATGCCAATTTTCGAGAAAATAATTGATAAATTTTCACCTGGTTTAACGACGTGCGTTTGCCATCGATCTTCGCTATCCTTTTCCTGCCTATTAACGATTGACGGGTTCGGAAGAGGTAATGCGAGCGTTAGGGATAGTTTATTATGCGGCAGGTTGCTAGAGTCGGAAAAACTGTTAAATGTCGCTATGATGGCCAGGGAAATACACCCTGCAGTGAGTGTCCAGGTAGTGATTTTTTTCACGAAATTATTTTTTTCTTAAAGTAGGATAAATTCCTTTAATTATAGACGTAAATATTAATAGAGACAAATGTTTAGCGGTTTATTGTGAACCACTACCGCAATTACGACAATTTTGTATTGAAACTCTGCTATTCGGGCTGCCAGGCTGGCCGAGAATGGGTAATTTCCCTTCATTGTTTGCTATATCTGCTTACTCAATTACCCAGGAATGATTGATTTTGCATTTAAATCTAGTATTGTGTCGCGGCCAGATCTTTTATTTGAAGAGTAATGAAAATGTCCCACCTTGATACACTATCCATTCTACGCAGAGGAACCGAAGAAATAATTTCGGAGGAAACGCTGGAGAAGCGGCTTGCCTCAGGTCGGCCGTTGCGTGTTAAAGCAGGCTTTGATCCCACCGCGCCCGATTTGCATCTTGGTCATACAGTTTTGCTCAATAAATTGAAAAGTTTTCAGGACCTGGGGCATGAAATTCTTTTTTTAATTGGCGACTTTACTGGAATGATTGGCGATCCTACCGGTAAAAATGTGACTCGTAAACCTCTGACAAAAGCACAAATAAAAGAAAATGCGCTCAGCTATGAGGAGCAGATATTCAAGATTCTGGATCCGGACAGAACACAGGTTGTGTTTAATTCGACCTGGATGGATGCAATGAATACGAGTCAATTAATTGAACTGGCGGCGCGACACACTGTGGCGAGAATGTTGGAGCGTGATGATTTCAGTAAACGTTATAAAGGTGGCCAACCCATCGCTATTCATGAGTTTTTATACCCTTTAATTCAGGGTTATGACTCGGTGGAATTGAAAGCCGATGTCGAACTGGGTGGAACCGATCAAAAATTTAACCTTCTGGTTGGTCGCCAGTTACAGGAATCCTATGGTCAATCGCCACAAGTTGTGATCACCATGCCGATATTGGAGGGTTTGGACGGTGTACAAAAAATGTCTAAATCACTGGGTAATTATGTGGCCATCGCCGATACGCCAAATGAAATGTTTGGGAAACTAATGTCGATCTCTGACACATTGATGTGGCGCTATTTTGAGTTATTGAGTTTTCGTCCTGTTGAAGAGATAAAAAACTGGAGAATACAATGTGATCAGGGGGCCAATCCCAGGGATTGTAAAGTCAAGCTGGCCCTGGAGATTGTGGAACGCTTCCATAGTCAAAGTCTCGCTGCTTCAGCCTTGGAAGCATTTGAAGCTCGATTTAAACGAGGGGCGTTACCCGATGATATTGAACTACAGAGGATGCAAGTACCAGAGGAAGGCTATCCAATTGCCAATCTACTAAAAGACTCCGGGCTAACGGGCAGCACTTCAGAATCCTATAGAGTATTAAAGCAAGGAGGTGTTCGTATAAATGGCGACAAAGTATCTGACTCAAAATTAAAGCTATTACAGGGAACGACGCAGGTTTATCAGGTTGGTAAGCGAAAGTTTGCTAAGGTTGAGTTGTTTTGAGGGTGGCTTGATTGAAAAGTTATCGTGAGGAGTCGTTTGGATACTGAGCTCAGCGATACCTATTGGATGAATCGCGCGATAGAATTAGCCAAACACGCGGAAAATGACAACGAAGTGCCGGTTGGTGCGATTATTGTCAAAGCGGATAGCTGTATCGGTGAAGGTTGGAATCAGTCGATTTCCACTCATGACCCGACTGCGCATGCAGAAATCATTGCATTGAGAAACGCAGCAATAGCAATGGGAAATTATCGCTTACCGAATACAACTCTGTATGTAACACTGGAACCGTGTTTGATGTGCATCGGAGCGATCATGCATGCTCGGATAGAGCAATTGGTTTTTGGCGCTCTGGATGATAAACGCGGGGCAGTGTGTAGTGCATTAAATTTGTCCGATTTCAGTTTTCTAAACCATCGCATCGAATGTCGACAGGGTGTTGAAGCGGATCGGTGCAGTCAGATTCTAAAAGATTTTTTTGTCAGTAAGCGTGGCTTAAAGACTGTTTAATTGTTTCGTTATTAGATGGATTTGAATGTTGACTGAGAATTTTGTTTTTATCTGTTAACCAAACCAGAACGTCGTAGTAATTGCGAATATTCTCCACATAACGTACTGGTTCGTATCCGCGCGCGTATCCATGTCTGGTTTTTTTGTACCATTTTTTTTCCGTTAGTAGAGGTAAAGCTTGTTTTACGTCCATCCATTTGTCTGGGTTGCCGCCACGCATTTCGGCTAGGACTCTGGCATCTTCCAGATGTCCGTGACCAACATTATAGGCAGCAAGTGCCATCCAGGTTTGATCCGGTTCAGTGATTTGTTGAGGGATATTTTTCTTGCGCAACATAAAATAACGAGCGCCTCCCGAGATGCTTTGAGTGGGATTGTTTCGGTTTTTTATACCCATTTGTTTTGCGGTGCCTTCTGTTAACATCATAATTCCACGCACACCGGTTGGTGAAACAGCATCAGTGTTCCAGTGAGATTCCTGATATCCGATTGCCGCAAATAAGCGCCAGTCGATGCCATGAATCTCAGCGGCTTTTTCGAACTCTGGTTTGTATTTGGGTAATCGTTTAACAACATGCTTTCGAAACGTACAATTGTCGACATAGTGCAAAGAACCCGCGTGGCCGTAGTGGCGTTCTATCAATTGATC
Source organism: uncultured Methylococcaceae bacterium (assembly GCA_964528035.1). Lineage (GTDB taxonomy): Bacteria > Pseudomonadota > Gammaproteobacteria > Methylococcales > UBA1147 > CAZGQY01. The sequence goes on from CAZGQY010000015.1 coordinate 15,421, forward strand.
AAGAGTTTTGTCGCTATTAATATCGTTAAAAAACTTCACAGTTTCGTCGTACAAACTGGTATCCGACGACCAGGGTAATGCCCAGGCCAGGAACATGGGTTCAGATATGTCAAATGCCACATAAAGCTTTGGATAGTATCGACGGATGAGCAAGACCTGGTTTGAATCGGCAATCGTATAATCTATGAGACCCTGATTTACTAAATCGAATAGTTCGAATGATGATGATTCGGTGTTGAGGTTCCATTCGAGATTGGGATTGTTTTTTTTCAGATTGAGTAATGTGTTGACATGACTGCTGCCATTTATTACTTCAAGAATTCCGGAGGAAAGATCGGAAATGGTTTTTGGCCTTTTACTGCGTTTGGATCGATAGATGAGTTGTTGAGTGATTCGTCGATATGGCGGTCCAAATTTGAGTGTTTTTTTACGGTTTTCGCTAATGGTCAGTCCTGCTGCGGCAATATGCGCTTCACCAACCATGGTTTTGGCCAGAATCTGACCAAAGTTCTCCGGAACTATAAATTCTGCCTTGACGCCCAATCTTTTCACAAAGAGTTGGACTAAGTCGTATTCCAGCCCGGTGAAGCCTTCAGGGCCCTCGTAGTAGGTTGTTGGATCGTATCGAGTTAAAACCTTTAGTTTCCCGGAACGTTTAATCTTATCAAGTATTGACTCGTTGTTCCACATCGATTGTGGGTCGTCACCACATCCAGACAGAAATCCAAGCAGTGACAGAAAAATTAGAATTCGAAAGATGATTTTTCGAGAAAGTAGCATTAATTGTTAACAGATATACAACTCATTATTCAATAATAGCTGGAAAACAGAGGCTTGTGTTGTGAGATGGCTCTATGCTTTTCTATATTCCTTGAGGTTATCCGCTTGCCTATACCAACGAATAAACCCTCCGTATTCAAGAATGCTTCGTAACCAAAACCCACTGAGTAGATGCAGTTTATTTCGTTTTCAGCGTGTTCATATATCGTTTTAATTCTCTGCTGCAGCTATAGTATGCCTCTTTATTCTGATTATTTTTGGTCATACCCAAAGCACCTTCGATTGCTGCCAAAATAAAATTGGCACAATCGTCGGTATTGATGGCAGGATCAACAATGTTTTGTTTCTGGCCAGTTTTCAAAGCTTCCGATATGGCCAGTTTCCACTCTTGAAAAATAGCGTTAATTCGTTCCCTGAAGCCCGTATCAATCGGCGACATTTCCTGCGCCAGATTATTTAACGGGCAGCCAAGAGTAAAAAATTCATGACTCCAGACCTTATCAAGTTCGTCAAATAAGGTGGGAATTTCCTCCAGTGGATTATCCAGACTTTTAAGCGGTTCTATCCACAATTCAACGATATGCTTTTTTATTAATTCTTCAAGCACTGCATAACCTAAAGCCTGTTTGCCGGAGAAATGGTGATACAGCGCTCCTTTTTTCAGATTGGTATTTTTTAGGACTCTATCGATGCGCATACCCTGGAATCCATGTTTGTGTAATTCCTGAAAAGTTGCGCCAAGAAGTTTCATGCGGGTATTTTCCGGATTGCGTTCTGTCGTCATTTATTGACCCTTATAAAAAGCTTATAAATATTATAGACAGACCAGTTGGTTAGTGCTATTGTTTTTTGCAAACAGACCGGTTGGTTTGTTTTAATTTCAAAAGCCAGGGGAAAGAATATGATAGATCTTTATTCAGCCAATACATTTAACGGTCAGCGTGTTTCCATCATGTTGGAGGAAGTCAGCTTGGATTATTCGTCGCATTGGGTAGACCTGATGAAAGGCGAACAACGGCAGTCCGAGTTTTTAAGCCTAAATCCCAGCGGAAGGATTCCAGTGTTGGTTGATCACGATAGCGGGGCATCCAGCCCATTGGTGTTGACCCAATCGATTGCTATTCTGCAATATTTAGCGGAAAAAACACAGAAGTTACTGCCGAATTCATTACTGGATAGATCCAAAGTTTATGAATGGATGCATTTCTATGCAGTGGATATTGGTTCAGTTATATTCAGCGCGTTTTATTTGCAGCAGCTCTGTTCGGTAAAACAACCCGAGGCAGCGGAACAATTAAGGAAACGGGTATATGAATTACATCAATATTTTGATCAGCAACTTGCCAAACATGAGTTTCTGGCAGGGAAAAGTTACAGCATTGCTGATATTGCCGCTTTACCCGCTGTGATCGCACAGGGGGATATATTAGCCGAGTACTCGAATCTTAGTCGTTGGTCACAGCAACTTCAACAAAGACCTGCGGTTCAGCGCGGTATGTTAATTCCTGAGCAGGAGCTGAGTCATGAAAAATAATTCCTCAATACCGCACAGATTTTTTACCTTAGTCACAGACATACCGAAAACAATTATTGCATTGGGGCTTCTAATTATCATAGTCACCGCCGCTTTTATCCCGAAACTGACAATTGACGCCAGATCTGAGTCGTTTCTACCTGATGACGATCCGGCGCTACTCTATCGTGATGAGGTCGAGACGGTGTTCGGTCTAAAAGATCCTATGGTCATTGCGGTTATAAATAAGGGTGAGCATGGTGTGTTTAATCCGCAAACCTTGCATCTTGTTCAATGGCTAACGGATGAAGTCATGAAAATTCCTGAGATAAACCGGGATCGCGTCGTCAGTCTTGCGACTGAGGATAATATTACTGGCAATGCAGAAGGGTTATTGGTGGAGCCGTTTTTTGGCAATTCGTTGCAGACTCAGAAAGACGCAGACAAGGTTCGTGCAGACGTTATGGATTTTCCGCTTTACCTCGGAAGTCTGGTGGCTCGTGATGGCTCAGCAACGTTAATTATTACCGAGGTTTATGATGTCAACGAAGCACCGAAGGTGTATGAAAAGTTACTAAAATTAATTGAACAGGCAGCCGTCAATGGCGAAAGTATACATGTTGCCGGAGATGGTGCTGTGTCAGGCTATCTGGTGACTTATATTAATGCCGATGCGGCACGTTTAGTCCCGATTTCTGTGATTGTCATTTCATTGCTCTGTTTCCTGTCGTTCCGCACTTGGCGTGGAACAATTATTCCAGGTGTGATTATTTTTTCTGCAGTTGCATCGGCGGTTGGCTTGATGGCTGCTGCAGGTGTTCCTGTATATGTCATAACTACCAGCATGCCTATTTTATTGGTCGGTGTTGCTGTTGCGGACTCTATCCATGTTATTAGTCAATATTACGAAGAGCTGGCTAATAACCCGAAACATACCCAGCGAGATCTGGTGGTACGCACCATGGTATTGATGTGGCGGCCCGTTACCATTACCACCTTAACATCGATGGTTGGTTTCCTGGGTATTTCTGTGTCTTCCTTAATGCCACCCATGCAGGCATTCGGCGTGTTCTCATTGATTGGCCTAGGCATGGCTGGTTTGTTCTCACTAACCTTTGTACCGGCTGCTTTAGTTTTACTAAAACCGCTTCATAGTCCCGCCTTTAAGTCGAATAAACAGAGGCTCCAACAGGATTATTTCAGCAGAATAATGGACACGGTGGGTGGCTGGGTTTTAGACAATACAAAAAAGGTGCTTTTTTTGGCGGGTATCGTCAGTGTTCTCGGCATCATGGGAGCGTTGGAATTAGAAGTCAATGAATCGTGGGTGGAAAATTTCCAAACTTCTGAACCAATTTATTTAGCTGACCGCGCAATTAATGAAACTTTGGATGGCTCAAATACTTTGGATATAGTTATAGAAACCCCCAACAATGAAGATATTTTTAAACCGGAAAATCTACAAAGGATTGATGCATTGCAGACATTTTTGGTAACTCTGCCGCATGTTAATGGCAGTACATCAATTGTTGATTACATCAAGCAGATGAACCGGGCTTTACATGAAAATAAGCCTTCTACTTATATTATTCCAGACGATGCTAATCTGATTGCACAGTATTTTTTGCTTTATTCAGCAAGTGGTGATCCAACCGATTTTGAAGAAGAAATTGACTATGACTATCGTGTGGCATTGGTTCGAGCTCGCCTGGATTCAGCGCGCTACCAACAGGATAAAGTTGTTGTCGAAGCGACGCAAAAATATATTGATGAAAACTTCAATACTGCTGATATAAAAGCAACCCTATCAGGACGAGTTAATGTTGATTACGAATGGCTTGATAGCCTGCTCGGCACACAATTCAAAAGCGTTTCGTTTGCACTGACATTAGTCTGGCTGCTGGTCTGCTTTAGTCTTCGCTCTGTTTATGGCGGCACACTGGCACTGATCCCTGTCATATTAGGTGCATTGTCCGTTTATGCGTTTATGGGCGTCGTTGGAATAACGCTCGCGGTGGGTACGACCATGACCGCTGCAATCGCATTAGGTATCGGGATTGATTTTGCGATACATACCTTAGACCGTATCAAGCTTTTAATTACAGAACAGGGTTTTGATCCTGAGACGGCACTACGTCAACTCTATCCATCGACAGGCCGAGCATTGTTATTCAGCTTTGTTGCCGTGTTCATTGGTTTTGGCATATTGGGGTTGAGTACTGTGCCACCGTTGTCAAAATTAGGCATGCTGATTGCCTTTTCTGTTCTTATCAGTTTCATTTCAAGTATGACAGTCTTGCCCGCATTAATAAAACATCTTAGGCCGGCATTCTTAGGTTATCAAAGGGAACACATTAACCGTTCCATTCCTGACTTTATCCATTTTTAAAGAGGACGTATCGATGAAACGCTTAAAACTTACAGGTTTTTTGATGTGTACTGTGTTTTCTACAGGTTTTGCCAATGATGTGAATACCCAATTGCCATCAGGAGACGAGATTGCACTGAACGTAAATGCGCGTGATGAAGGCTTAGCTGTTGCCAGAAATTTGAAAATGGAGATGGTCGATCGACACGGTAAGTTACGCGTTCGGGAAACTCGTGCTTTTCGTAAATATTTTGGCGATGAAAAACGCACTGCGATTTTTTACCTAAAACCTAAAAACATCAAAGATACCGCTTTTTTAACTTACGATTATGCGGATAAAGACAAAGATGATGATCAGTGGTTGTATTTACCCGCGATGCGTAAGGTTCGTCGTATTTCAGCATCTGATCGCGGCGATTACTTTTTAGGCACAGATTTGAGTTACGAAGATATCAAATTAGAAACTCGGGTGTCTCTTCAAGATTACACACGCAAAACAATCGGTGAAGACGAGGTTGATGGATTTCATTGCTATCTCGTAGAAGAGCGAGCAATTGATGACAACACTGCCGAAGAACTGGGTCATTTACGTCGCGTGAGTTGCGTTGACGATAAGCTGTGGATTGTCCGCAGGAGTAAATATTGGGATCTACAAAATAATCTCTTAAAAACAACCTATTTTAAGGATATTTCTATGGTTGAAGGAATCTTAACTGCGCATGAAATTGCGGTCGATAACCACAAAACAGGACATCAGACCCGTTTTATTTTTTCTAATGTGAAGTATAACGAAGGAGTAAATGATCGAGTATTTACTCAGAATGCGATGAAACGCGGGCTATAAATGAATGACTGGTTTGAAACCATAACGGGTTGTTTTTCTTCCCTCGCGAAGTGAGGGGATTGGGAAGGAAAAATAAATGACTACAAAGAAACTTTTTTGCATTTGTCTGATAGTGGTAGTGCATTCTGCGGCTATTGCGGTTGATTTTGAATCATCTATCACAGCGACGACCCAATGGACGGTCAATACACGTAATGGCAATAGCCAATCCTTAAATTTGAGTTTGATACCCGAAATAAACGCCAGTTTTGAAAATGGCTGGCAAGTTCAATCCTCGGTACGGTTACGAGCAGAAGCGATTGACGGCTTGCAAGTTGATGATATAAACCGGAGTGGCTACAGCGATTACAGCAAACCTGCCTTGCTGAATGATGTGGTGGAATTGGAGTTGCGTGAATTGTATCTACAGGGAACCATCGGCGATAATTTTCTGATGTTAGGTAAACAGCAGGTCGTCTGGGGTAAAGCAGATGGGTTGAAAGTGCTGGATATCGTCAATCCACAATCGTTTCGGGAATTTATCCTGGATGATTTTGAGAGTTCTCGGATTCCATTATGGACACTCAATGTTGAACGCAGCGTTGCCGATTGGGATTTTCAATTGCTCTGGATTCCAGATCAAACTTATCATGCCTTACCAGAACAAAATGCAAGCTATAACATTACTTCACCGGAATTGGTGCCATCTGCACCTCCCGGAGTGCTGGTAAAAATTGAGCAACCTAAACGGCCAAACAATGTGTTTTTGGATTCTGATGTCGGACTGCGTGCAACAACATTTTGGAAGGGCTGGGACATCACTTTTAACTATCTGTATCAGTACAACAACCTGGCAGTGCTCAGGCAAAACTTGTCAACCGCCGGAGGAACTCCTGTTGTTACCATTACACCTGAATACGAACGAACCCACGTGATCGGTACAACCTTCAGCAATGCTTTTTCTGATTGGGTGGTGCGGGGAGAGCTCGGCTATTTTACTGAGCATTATTTTATTCGCAAAAATCCGCTACAGAATCAAGGGGTGGTAAAAAGCCCGGAATTACATTATGTGCTGGGCCTGGACTGGAATGCCCCCTGGGATGTGTTACTAAGTGCCCAGTTGATACAAAGCTGGGTTATAAATGATGCCGATAAAACAACACGGGGGAAATTGGATACTACATTTACGGGACTAATACGCCGCAATTTTCTTTATGACACCTTGATAGCAGAAGTGCTGGTTATCGCCAATACCAACAATGTTGACGGCATCATTCGACCAAAAATTAGCTACGAATGGCTGGACAATATCAAAACATGGTTGGGAGCGGATATTTTCTACGGTCATTCGCAAGGTGTGTTTGGACAATATAAACAGAATAGTCGTATTGTTGTGGGAATGGAGGCTTCTTTCTGATATCAAATGTGTCGTTATGTCTATCCAGCCAATTCATTAAAAGCGCTATTCAAGGCTGTAAATCTATTAACCCTTTTGAGTAACTCCAACTGGGGAGATAATTTAACCCCCGATTTCGTCCACATCAATCTGCCCACTAAGGCGTCGGCGGATGTGTGACCACGACATTCCTACTGCCAGTAAAACAGCAAGACAGACCAGCGATATCCAACTAATAGAAATGGACGTATCTGCAGTGAGCATACCGTAGCTGGTCATAAGCCAAACAAAAGTGCCGATGAATGCCGAAGCTAATAGTAATCCAAAAGCCCCCAGAGAACGCAAAGTCGAACGAATAAGAATTGTCCAGCCTATTAAGAGCACGACACCAACAAAGGCGCGTTGAGCGTCGAAATCTGGCCCACCAGCTTGCAGCGAATCACTCACCCAATGGAAATAGGAATAACCACTGGGATTGAAAGTTGCAAACACAACAAGAGATGCCCCTAAAAATCTATAGGTAAAGCTTAACAAGGAAAATTCATTCATAATGTTTTTTTAACTGTTTATATTTGATTTTTATGGCTGTGTTTTTAGCATGGAAGACACCTTGTGTCTACTGAAATAAATACTCTATTTCAATAAATTCATTACTTTCCTTAAACTGCCATATCCGATTAAATATAAAACTGTTTTCTTCAATTTCATCTTTAGCCTAAAACTGGCAGAAGACCACGATGAACGAAAATGATGCACGGTATATGTTGAAGAATCCGTGTAAAAATCTTTAGTGTTGTAGTCAAATGGAGATAAAAATTTCTGCTCGAGAATAAGGACTTGCTCTTTGTCTTTATAATCTAGACTTTGCCGATAATTTTTTTGTACCAATCCCGTCGATATAAGAATATCGGTTAATATTTTAACGTTAGTCGTCAAATCAAAAGTACTGTCATTATTAGTAAAATTCCTCCGATCATAAGAATTCATAAAGTCCTTAATCAAAACGGAGTTTTTTCTTGCCAGAAGTGTACTGGTTGCTACGAATTGATTGACTTCAAAACCAAATACGATTTGGTTTCCAAGTAAGTCATCAAATGGCCTGAGCACTTCGACGTCAGTATCCAGATAGATGCCTCCATAATGATACATCGCGTAGAGCCTTGCGTAATCACTGACAAAGGCAAATAATTTGGCCTTATAAGCCTGTGTTACATATTGGTTTATGTTGATATTAAAGTTACTTTCATTCCATTCCATCACTTCATAATCCGGCATGATGAGTTTCCATCCAGCAATATTATCTTCTACATAATTAGGTTTTGATTGTTTGCCAAACCAACAATAATGAATTATTTTAGGGATGCTTTTCATAGGATGTGATTGATCAGATACTATGCTTCTGAGGGCGCAGGCCATTGAGTGTTCGGGTTGCTGCAACAGGGATATTACTCCAGAGCTTACACGCATGTAATCTCGTGTCGCAAACTGAGTCGATGTTCTAAACGCCAAACTTGCTGAATACATACCATAATATCTACTCATCCAATTATCTATGATTCATGCTCGCGCCTGCAAAAATTCCAGAAGAATTTCTTAAATGGAATCAACAATGGGATGCTCCATTTGGGACAGCTTGGACTAAGTTGATCCCGAGAGTTTGCCGTTACCTGCCAGGATTGGCGAAATTATGTGGCTATTTTGCATTCCAAACGAATAATGATACTCGTGTCTTCGAGTATCCATGGGTTTGCAGTACGCTTCAATCAAAGACTGGCACAAATATTCTTGAAATTGGGGGCGGTGTTTCAGGTTTTCAGTTCATGCTTGATCATATTGGATACCGAGTCATAAATGTCGACCCGGGTAAAGCTGCGCACGGTAAAGGGTGGCCTGTGACAACAGGTACGATTGCCGCACTAAATAATCAGTTTGCCAGCCATGTTGAATTAAAAAATTGCTTTATTGAGGATGCGGGCATTAAGGATGAATCGATAGATCATGTGATTAGTATCTCGACAATAGAACACATACCTGATGATGACATACAATCTATTTTAGGGCATGTTCATCGGGTTCTGAAACCCGGAGGTGTTTTCATCGTTACTCTGGATCTATTTTTGGATATACAGCCCTTTTCCGGACAAGCAAATAACCGCTATGGCAAGAATGTATCCACCAAATGGTTGGTCGAACAAAGCGGTTTAAATCTGGTGTATGGCAATCCTGCTGAGCTTTACGGTTTTCCCGAGTTCGATGGCAAAGAAGTTTATAATAATCGTGAGAAATATCTGGTTGGCGGCGGTTACCCGGCTATGGTGCAGATGATGGTATTGCAAAAATCGTGTGACGAACACCATGCAACATTCACGTAAAGTCGTTCTGGTTGGACCCATCTCGCCGTTTAAGGGCGGAATAAGTGCCTTCAATACCAGTCTTTCAAATGAGCTTAGTCGCAGTGGACATGATGTTCATTCAATTGCCTGGTACAACGGGATGGCAGGAGTATCACGCGATGAACAGATCGATCCAAGCATGCCAGAACAGGACAATGCGCACTATCTATTAAAGTGGTACAGCCCCTGGTCCTGGTTTCGCGCAGCAATCCAATCCGCTTCGTATTATCCTGATATGTTGATTGCACATTGGACATTGCCGGAGGTCGCGCCGATGTATGCAGTCATTAATTCGACTCTGAAGAGACTTAGTCCGAACTCAAAGATTGTATATATTGTGCACAACGTAAATCCGCATGAACCTCATATCGGTGCAGGATATTTGCAGAAACTGGGTTTTCGAAATGTTTCGTGTTTTATGGTACATGCCCACAGTGAGAAAAATAATCTTTCTAATTACGTAGCTTGCCACCGCATAATCAATGGATTTCATCCAATTTATGATCGCTATCTGGAGCAAAGCCAATCCGCAAATGTGTCGGCAATAGATGCTCAACTGGTGACCTGGCTAGCAGAAAAACCGGATCGTCCTGTATTGCTGTTTTTTGGATTTGTAAAACCATACAAAGGACTGGATTTATTACTGCAGGCATTGAATCGGTTTGACGAAGCGCTTCTGATTGTCGCTGGACAGGTATCAAATGCCTGTAAGCCGCTGCGGGATCAGGCAAAGATTTCCAATATGGGTAAGCGAATTTTCTGGATGGATCGTTACATTGCCGAAGAGCAGGTGCCTGAAATCTTTTCACGTGCCGATATCGTTGCACTACCGTATCGAAGCTGCACTCAGTCCGGCGTTGCCTGTCTGGCATTTGCATTCGATGTGCCGGTAGTTGCAACGGATATTGGTGGACTGTCTGAAAGTGTAGACAACGGTTTGACAGGTTATATTGTCCCCGGTGGTGATTGGTGTGCATTTGCCCAGGCGTTAAAGCGAGCTTACAGTAAACGGGATTACTTACGAAAGGGTATTAGCATGGTTAAAGAAAAAAATTCCTGGAGTCGCTACTGCGAAATGTTACTTTCCTGTTTGAAGTAGGCAATTAATTCGAGATTACAAAATAGGTAACTGCTCGCCCCTCTATGGGTGATCTGTTTCGGAAAGCGCCGTAAATACATCCATGTAGGCTTGGATGCGGCTTCCCTGCCGCATACACTTCCTCCACAGATCACCCATAGGGGACTATTTCGGTAGGAGGACGAGTAATTATCAAAATAGTTTGGTCATTTAAATAATGAATACAGTTGTATTAATCGCGGATTCAGATCCGAGAAAAAAAATTATAGGCGGTATTGCCGTTTATACAAAATACTACCTGGAGTATTTAATAAGAAATGGTACACATGTAGTGTTTATTGGAAAGAAAACACAGGGGCCAGTCATAAACCATTTTGAAAATGTGGAGTTTGTTGAAACGAGTCGGATGCCTGCACTTTTTAGCTCGGTGTTCCTCATTTATTTATTTCATATTAACAGGATATTGAATTTACCAAACGATGCAATAATACAGGCTCAAAGAGCAGATTGGATCATTCCCTTCAAAAATAGAAAAAACCAAAAAGTCGTTACTCTGCATGGAAGTCATTCAAAAAACGTAAGCTTAAAAAAGGGTTTTTTTTTAGGAAAACTCTATTCATTTATAGAATGGTGTGGTCTAAAAACTGCGGATTCTGTTATTTCCGTCTCAGAGGATAATATTTCTTATTATAAAACCCTATATGGAAGCAAAATTACCTCTAAAATGAAATTTATTCCTCCAGGAATCGATTTAACTCATTTTGAAAATTTAGACAGGAAAAAAGCCCGAAAAAAATATGGGTTTAAGGAAGACGAACAAGTCGTATTGTTTTTAGGACGGTTCGAAAAAGAAAAAAATCCGCAAATGTTGCTTAGAGCGATAAAAGAAAGCAATACAACGGGTTTTTTTGTGGGTTCAGGACAACTCGAAGAGTTGCTTAAAAACTTGTCAAAGGAGCTCAATGCCAACATAACGTTTCAAAAAGCTATTGAAAATGAGCAGGTACCTGAAATTCTGGCGTGTGCGGATGTACTGGGTTTAACTTCATTGTATGAAGGTTTTCCGATGGTTTTAATTGAAGCGATGGCTGCGGGAGTTGCTTGTATTTCAACCGATGTGGGTGACGTTAGCAAAATGATCGAAGAGGGCGTTACCGGGTATATTGTTGATGAAAGCACTATTGTTGATAAATTAAAACTAATATTGGAAAATCCATCCAAATACAGATCGAACTGTATCAGTAAAGCCAGGCAATTCACATGGGAAAATAACAAAAGGAAATATTTGTAAAGCGATGACTCTCTGGAAATAATTCTAATGAAGCTCGTAATATGGATGAATATGCCTTCTCATCATCAGAGTGCTTTTTTTCAGGCATTGCGGGATCAAAAAGGCGTTGACTTATTGGTGCGATATTATGGAGTTGTGACCCCCGAACGGCTGGAAATGGGGTGGCAAAAACTCAAAATCCTTCCTGCTGGAGAAATGTCTGTTAAACCTGAGTTACAAGCTCTGGAGTCGATTCCAGACTGGCGGCAGCGTATACACATTATCGAGGGAAGGGACTCTTTCCGACGGCAACTTGTAAACTATTTTTGTAGGGTTGGAGTATCCTGGATCCATTGGGGTGAACGCGGTGCTCGCCGTTGGAGCATGATTCTCAGATTTCCTTTTTGGTGCTGGTTTGGCAGAAAGGTGAACAAATATGCACTGGGAGCTTTTGCAATCGGCACACTGGCGGCCGAAGACTTTCGCCGCTGGGGAATACCTGGACACAAGATTGCGTTTCTTCCTTATGCAGTGGCGCCATTACGCACGGATAGTTATCCTGACGAGGAAATCAAACGATTTGCCACAGGTAAAAAGGTCTTCCTTTATTGCGGAGAACTGGCACCTCACAAGGGTATAGATGTTCTGTTGAAAGCCTTTGCCATGGAGTACGATGGTGAATGGGTTCTTGTTTTAGTCGGCCCTGATCGTTGCCGCGGGAAATACCAGGCACTTGCCAGAAAATTAAGTATCGAATCAAAAACTTATTTTCGAGGCGTGATGTCATCAGAATGCATCGCGAAAGCAATAATACAGGCTAATGTTTTTGTATTACCCTCACGATATGACGGCTGGGGAGTGGTGCTGAACGAGGCGGCGTCATTGGGTAAAGCTCTCATTAGTACCACTGCATGCGGTGCAGCACATCATTTGATACAAGCCAATGTCAATGGTTATTGTATCGCTCCAAATAATCCACACGCATTAGCTATGGCTATGGTGTCATATGTGCGTAATACGGCATTAGATGCCCAGCACGGACAACACAGTCGTGTCATTTTCGAAGATTACTTACCGAAAAAGAATGCTGAGCGTTTGGTTAATGCTATAGAGTCGTGGATTAATATGAAAGCAGTTGATGGTTAGTAACTAATTGCCCCCTAATCGAAACAGCCCTCTATGGGGGATCTGTGGAGGAAGTGTATGCGGCAGGGAAGCCGCATCCAATCCTGCAAGGATGTATTTACGGCGTCTTCCGGAACAGATCACCCATAGAGGGGCGAGCAGTTACGATGGTTCGTAGTAATATCTAATTATTCAATGCTCGTCCTGTTTTCATCATATGCTCTATTCGAGCAACTGTTTCAGGTTGGCGAACCAGTGTAAGAAACGCATCGCGTTCCAGTGTCATGAGAGTTTCCTGATTGACGTCGATGGCCTGCGTATGATTGCCCCCACAAAAGACATTGAGCAGATGGTTGATTAGGACATGGTCGTACTCGCTGCTCTTCTCGCAGGCAATCTGGTTTTCCACAGTTTTATGTAATGCGACCAAAGTCTCTGCGGACAAATTTATTTTTTGTGGTTTAGGGCAACGGTAATCAGCAGCCATTGTTATCGCAAGGGATTTTGCATCAGCTAGCAGCCGGTCGCGGTTCATGGTGATTTTATCACTGGGTCGGAGATACGAAAGATCCATTGCCTCTAGTGCCGATTTTGAAACCTGTTTGTGGCAGATAGACTCGAAAATTTTTTTTATACAGTCGATGGGTTTTTTTTGTTGATCTTCTGTTTCACTGCATTTAAGCAGCATTTCAGTACAGCCACGCCAACCGGGGATAAGACCAACTCCTAGTTCCACCAGTCCCATATAAAGCTCGATATGAGATTGAATTGCATCGCAATGTAACAGGATTTCAGCGCCTCCGCCCAGAGCCATGCCGAATGGAGCACCAATAACAGGAATGGGTGAATATTTGAGTGATTGGTATGTGCTTTGCCCAATACGAAGAATATTTTCTACTTCCTGCCAGTTTTGCTGCTTGATGACCAATGACAATACCTCCAGGTTCGCTCCCGCAGAAAAGTTTTGCCCGTCGTTGTATATAACCATAGCCTGAAATTGCTCACTGGCTAATGCAATACTTTGTTGCAGCAAAGTCATGGTTTGCATACTAAGTGTATTCATTTTGCCATGGAATTCGAAACAGACGATGTGGTCGCCAATATCCCAGAGACTCGCTGTAGCATTATGGAGAATAGGGGGGTGATTCTTTTTTGCTGAATCCAGAGACAAAACCCCCGGTGGAACCTTAATAGTTTTGTAGGAGCCCAATGGTGTTCTATATTGAAACTCTCCTTTTTCACTTGTTTGATAAACAGTAAGATCAGGATTAACCATGTCGGTAACGGCTAGCCCTTCATGTTGACGTCTTTTTTTCAAATATGTCGCGCCGATACAGTCCAGTAATTCAAACGGTCCGTATTTCCAGTTGTAGCCAAGTTTCATCGCGCGATCGATATCAGCAGGGCTGTCTGAGATTTCCGGGATTAAGCCTGCTGTATAATTGATCGTAGATGAAACCACCGACCAGGCGTAGTTACCGTAACGATCATCCCGTTCAAATAAGGAGATAAGATTGTTGTTATTGACCCGTGAGTCCAACTTAATATTTGCTTTTTCGGATGTTCGGTAAACGCCGTTCTTCAAATCAATCGACTCATGGAGTTTTAATTCGCGCAAACGATTTAGCCTATAAAATCCTGCCTGAGATTTACGCCCAAGGTTGCCTTGCTCAAGTAAATCTAAAAATACTGGAGGTAGTTCTTTGACATGATGAAATTCATCGTTGTCTGCGAGCTTGTCGGCCATGCTGTTAATGATTTGTGGCATCAGATCCAGGCCAATTAAATCAATAAGTCCAAAAACACCTGTTTTCGGGATCCCCAACGGTCGACTCATTAGTGCATCGGCTTCCTCAATGCTCAAATTCAGTCGAATTGCTTCCCGAACAGCGGTTTGTAACCAGAACACGCCAATACGATTACAGATAAAACCGGGGGTATCCTTACAATCGACGATGCCTTTGCCTAGTTGTTTTTCCGCGAAATTCATGATTTTCTGCGTTAAATCAGGCCGCGTTTTTTCTCCGGTTATGATTTCCAGCAGCCTCATATAACGAGGCGGATTGAAAAAATGAGTAATCAGGAAGTTTTCCACAAATTCTTTAGGCAGGCCTTTTGTTAAATCTGTCAGCGGTATTGTGGATGTGTTTGATGAGACGATTGCCTGGGGTTTTTTGACTGCATTAATCGCCTTATAAAGATTTTGTTTAATTTCCAGGCGTTCGACAACGGCTTCGATAATTCAGTCGACGTTTTTGAGCAGGGCGAGTTGATCTTCTATATTCCCTGGAATAATTCTGTGTACATGGTCTGCGTGTGTGAATGCGGGCGGAGAAGAGCGAAGCAGGCGTTGAATGGCGGTTTCTGCAATCGATTTTCGATTTATATTGCCGTCTGCGACGATGTCCAGCAAATATACTTTAACGCCACTATTTGCCATGTGGGCCGCAATTCCAGCGCCCATAACACCGGCGCCAATGACGGCGGTTGTTTTAATTGTCTCCGGCGCGGTTTCCATAAATAGAGTTAGTTCTTCCTCGTTGGTGGGGTTTTACCAGTCATCGCGATTACATCAGTGATCGAAGTTCGCGCCTAAGAATCTTACCAATATTAGATTTAGGTAAATCATCAACAAATTTTATCGATTTTGGAATTTTATAAGCCGTCATTTTATCCTGACAGTAAGCGAGAATGTCATCTTCAGTCAGTTTAGGGTTTCTTTTGACGATAAAGGCTTTTGCCGCTTCACCGCAAGCGTCGTCGGCAATACCAATCACGCCACATTCCATAACATCGGGGTGGGCGCTGATTACCGATTCAATTTCGTTAGGAAATACATTGAACCCGGAAACCAGAATCATATCCTTTTTACGGTCGACCAGGTAAATATAACCTTCATCGCTGATTTTGGCGATGTCGCCGGTTTTTAGCCAACCATCGTCGTAGAAGACATTCTTAGTTTCTTCGGGCCTGTTCCAGTATTGTTTCATGACCTGGGGGCCACGTATGCATAATTCCCCAATCTCCCCAAGTGGCACATCTTTGCCGTTATCGTCACGGATACAACAGTCAGTAGAGGATATGGGTAATCCAATGCTACCAATATGGTGTTCCTGATTTAATGGATTGATACATACCGCGGGAGAGGTTTCGGTAAGACCATAGGCTTCAATGATTGGGCTTCCAGTCGCTTGCTTCCATCTTTCTGCAAGAGTTGTTTGTATTGGCATACCACCACCCAGGGTGATTTTAAGAGATGAGAAATCCAGCTCTGTAAATCCGGGAGTGTCTATCAGTTGGTTAAACAGTGTATTGACCCCCGGTATACAACTAAAGGATACTTGGTCCAGCTCTTTTACAAATCCCTTATAATCTCTGGGATTGGTGATTAGATAGATTAGTCCACCCAAATTCATGAAAGTCAGAAAATTCGCAGTAAGGGAGAATATATGGTAGAGCGGTAAGGCCGCGATAACGATTTCTTTTCCCGGTTGAACCTCTTTTCCCTGCGGTGCGCCATAACTGATCCATGCGGTTGCCTGGAGCATATTTGTCAATAGGTTGCGATGTGTTAAAACTGCACTTTTGCAGACGCCTGTTGTACCGCCGGTATATTGCAAAAAGGCAGTATCCTCCAGGCCAATATTTACAGGTTCGTATGAGTAGTTGGACCCTGATGCAAGCGCTTCATTAAAACGGATTCTACCGTTCAATGAGAATTTTGGCACCATACGTTTGACCCACTTAACGATAAAATTAACCAGCTTTGATTTTGGAAATTTGAGCTGATCCCCCATTTCTGTTGTAACCACATGCTTTAATGAGGTCTTGTCAATGACATCGGCGACAACGTGGGCAAAATTTTCCAATACAACAATAACTTCTGCACCCGAGTCATTCAGTTGATGTTGAAGTTCGCGGGGTGTATATAAAGGGTTCACGTTAACAGCGATGAGCCCGGCTCGGAGAGTTCCCAGGATCGCGATCGCGTCCTGGAGTAAATTAGGCATCATGATCGCGACTCGTGTACCCGGCGTTAGTTTCAATTCATGCCTGAAATAATTTGCAAGGTAACGAGATCTTTCTTCAACTTGGCTATAAGAAATTGTTGTGCCCATATTTGCCAATGCCGGCCGCTGCGGATATTTCTGTACGGTTTGCTCAAAAAAATCACTGATTGATGAGTATTCAGTGACCTCAATCTCAGTTGGCATGCCTTCAGGGTATTGATTTAACCAGGGTTTATTCATTTTCTTATATGCGATTTGAGGGTTGTGTGAGTACTGGCTTAGTTACAAGCTGGTATTGTAGGACTGCAGCGTTGCTTGTGAGCCTGTTGATCTAGAAATTCAGTAATTTTTTCTCGTGTGCGATCAATATCCTCGACAAGAATTCCATGCCGATTTGATCGAATATAGATGAGCTGTTTATCGGCTGTACCAATTCTTTTCATGATAATGTCAGCACTTTTGGGGTCAACTGTAGGATCTTCGTCACCCTGCATGACTAAAACCGGACATTGGATATCCGCCAGTCGGCTTTCCAGTTCGACCACCAGTCTGCGTAATTCGTAGAGTCCGCGGACTGGAATGTTCTGATAATTGATATTAGGGTGTTCCGGAGTGTTTTTGAAGAAAGGTTTGACGCCTTCATAAGATGATATCCATCGGACCAGTTTGTTAGTACCGTGTACTAAGGGTACAAACATCATATTTTGATTGCGAAATTTAATGGGCACAGAAACCGCGCAGGTAGCGATTAATGAATCCGGTTGGTCAGACGCCAGTCTCAGAGTCAAAGCTCCTCCTGTTGAAAAGCCAACCAACATTATTTTATCTGTGTATTTTTGTAATATCGCATAATTTCGTGTCACGGATTCATACCAATCCTCCCATTGGGTTTCGCGTAGATCTCTTGGCGAAGTACCATGTCCTTTTAAACGAACACCTAATACAGTGTATCCCTGGTTGCCGAGTTGAATGGCATAGGATTTAATTTCTGCGGGTGAGGCAAGGAAACCGTGAACCAGAAGAATACCAAAGCCGTTTCTATTTGTTGGATGGATAATAAAGGGGCAAGGGTTTTCAGTTGCAGTTTCTTGTTCATTTATTTCACTAAAACAGGGTTTGGAAAAATACTCTTTATCCCATTCCCATAATATCCGCTCATCATCGACTTGCATTTCTGCCAGCTTGTGGTTGGTTAATAGTGGTGCATCGCGATAGGATCTTTCAGCTATTTTCCTGATGAACGGCAAAGGTGCAATTTCATTCGCATAGACAGCAATCAGATTTTCCATTCTGATTGTATCAAAATCGTGGCCTTCAAAAAGTTTCGGTAGAAAACGATACTCGTCATCCACAAATTCCAACAAACCACTGGTTTCTGCCATGTGAAGAAACTGTTCAAGTCCATGACTGCGTCCTTGAGTCAAGCCACCGTAGACCTGGGGGTTTTGCAGACTGCGGTGAAGGTAAACAGAAGGGGCTTTTTGTAGTGCTTTAACGGACAGATAAAGTGTTGTGTAAAATACGTCTCGATTGATCTTTAGCTTTTTCAAATCAACCAGTAACATGATAATTGATGAGGCCAGATGACTAAGATTTACAGTCACTGCTTCATACATATGTTCCATGTACCGGTCGCGCAAATGCTGTGCATTCCGAGATATGGACAGACCGTTTGAAATGATGCGGGCGCCCAGTGTTTGTCTGCTACTGTTCAGGTTAAATACTGAGCCTATAGATTCGATATTCGCTGCTACGTGATTAATTATTTTCGATTCCCACCAGCGCCAACTGGTAGCGGGATCAATGGGTTTGCCCAAGCGTATATCCATGTCTGTATCTTTTAACAGGATATTGCCTTCAATTAAAAATTCTTCCGAATGTCTGCGAGTTAAGCCTGCATTCATTAGTTCTGCGCCTTTTCGCAGAATGTTATCGTTAACCCGAATCGGATAAAAAGTAATATTTGCCGGTACAATCAGCGTGGCTTGTAATGAGGATTTTAACAGATCACCAAGGTTGTCAAATTGTAGTGCATGAGTCCATTGATTCAGTTTGTTTATATCTTCTGAAGCATAGGCTTGCCGAACGGCTTTTCTAAAAATGTCGACACCAAGTGCCAGAACGGCTGCTCCAGTGTGCTGTTTTCGTCGAGCCATGGTGCTCCGGGAGAAAATACTATATTCACCTTTATGATCGACAACCTGACGATCTTTAACCATTCCACCTTCTGGAAAAATGATAATTTTGCGTCCCCGCAATATTTGTTTGGTGAGTAAGGGAAGCAGGTTTTCATGGTCATGTGGAACCGCCCCGACCGATTTTAGGTAGTTAGCGAGTACTTCATCACCCGAAAAAAATTCTTTGTGTGCAACTGAGCAACAGTACTCACCCGTTTCTTCGTAGATAAGATATTGCGGAATAAAGGTCTCGAAACGCGCAAAATGGTTGAATAGAAATATTGCACCCTGATCGAGTATTTGTTTATTTGAGTGTAGTTTGACGTTAACGCTGAGTAGCTTTTTAAGGGTTCTGAATACCCGTATCGACCAGTCGTAGGTAGCCGGATTAAGTTCGTATTCCTCGGGTGCAGGCCATTCCGTGTTCATGTATTAGGCGATATCCTGATTAGGCTGCGATTGTTTGTAAAAAAATCTTACATTCTATTTTCGATCTGTTTTAGCAGTTGTGTGAAATATTATTTAAGTTAAAGAATCTGTCAGTCGAATTAGCGTTATAAATCGAAATTCTGCTAACCCACATACTCTCAATCTCTGATTATCATTCTAGCAGTACTTTGTGTAGGGCGGAAGGATAATCGACCTTGAAATTTGGTCGAGGTTTGGAAAAGAAAGCAAGATGTTTGCGCGGATATTTTGTTTGCAGTTATGCGTCAAGGTTTTGTTATTTGCTTAACGCCGCTGCTTATTTTCGGGGTTTCGGTGAATACGGGTTTGAGTGTCGACCGATTAAGGTTTCAGTTTATCCAGTGGCCACTATTTTTCCGTGGAACTGAAGATTATAGAGATAGGTATAGTATCCATTTTTCGCCAGTAAAGACTCATGGTTCCCCATTTCCACAATCTTTCCGTGATCAAGAACGATTATCGTGTCTGCTTTTTTGATTGTTGATAAACGGTGGGCAATGATCAGGGTGGTTCGGTCTTTCAAAGCCTGATCAAGTGCGGCTTGTATTTTTTGTTCGGATTCAGTGTCCAACGCCGAGGTTGCTTCGTCGAGAATCAGAATAGGTGCGTCTTTAAGTAACGCTCTGGCGATAGCCAGCCTTTGTCGTTGACCACCTGATAATTTCACTCCATTTTCACCCACTAAAGTGTCCAGTCCATCGGGAAGTTTATTGATGAATGCCATTGCATTAGCGGCGGTCGCCGCCTTAATGATAGTGCTCCTGTCTATAGATGATAACGCACCGTAGGCGATGTTTTTTTCAACTGTATCATTGAATAGCGTGATATGTTGTGTAACCAACGCGATTTGTTTGCGTAGATCTCTAAGCTGATAATTTTTAAGTTCGATGTCATCAAGTAGGATTTCGCCAGCAGCATAATCATAAAAACGCGGAACCAGGCTTGCTAGTGTAGTCTTGCCACTACCGGAGTGTCCCACCAATGCTACAGACTGTCCGGGCAATACTGTAAATGTAATATCATCCAGTATTGGTGATTCAGAGGAATCATATGAAAAACTCAGGTTTTTAAATTCTAATTTACCAGCAACGCGGCCGACTTTATATTGGCCATTGTCGGTCTCATCGGCCTCATCCAATACTTCGAATACGCTCTCAGCGGCTGCAATACCTTTTTGGATCGTCGCATTGGCACCGCTCAATTGCTTAAGCGTTCTTGGAATTAACATAGCCGCAGTAATGTAGGCGACGAATTCGCCGGCGCTGGCTTCGGTCATTAAAAGCAAAGCCAGGTAGATTAATATTGATAAAGCAATTGAAATTATAAATTGCAGTAGCGGCGAGTGAATCGCCGTTGTTTTCATCAGTTTTATCTGCTGACGATAATTGTACTGGCTAGCCGAACTGAAGCGGGCTTTTTCATATTCTTCACCGCCATAGCTTCGAACCATACGATGTCCAGACACAAACTCCGATGCAACATGGGTGATATCTCCCATGGATACCTGTATTTTTTTGCTGATTATACGAAAGCGCTTGCTGGCATAACTGACCAATATACCAATAATCGGGGCAATGGCTAAAAAGATTAACGACAATTGCCAATTCATGTACATCAGGTAGGCAAACAATCCAATCAAAGTCAATCCTTCCCTGACAACAACCTTAACCGCATTTGTTGCGGCCGAGGTGACCAGGTTGACATTATGAGTAATACGAGAGATAAGGTGTCCGGAATTGGTGTTTTCGAAATAAGCGGTAGGTAATACTGTGTAACGGTCGAAAATTTGACAACGTAAGGTATGGATGATGCCATGCGATACCATGGCGAGAAAATAATTTCCCAGAAAAGAGCCAATTCCTCTGAAAAGTACAATACTGATAAAGGCTACCGGTACCCAATAGATTCCTTCGCGATTAGTGGTTTGCAAGGAATCCACAATATATTGCAACATACGGGCGAACATCGGCTGCGTTGATGCGTATAGCAGGAAGCCGCCAATACTGATAGCAAACTTTACCCAATGGGGTTTGACATAAGTCAGAAGTCGTTTATAGACTTCTAATCCAGACTGGGGATCGGGCAGTGTGTGCAAATTAATTCCTCAAAACCGAGCTGATTTTAGGGGTTGGCTAAAATTGTGTTGTAAAATAGTAACAAACGCAGCCGCGGTATACTAGTCTTCTTTTGTTTAAATCTGAGGTATGTTGTTATATAGCAACACAATGATCTAGGGATGCGTCTGTAGTAAGAGAACAGTCTCCCAAGAATTTAAAAATAACCAAAGTGTACTCGTAAAACTAAAATGGCAGCCCCGCGTATAACAATGGCTTGCATGAAGAAGCTTGCAGATAAGATAAAATCCATACGTTATTTCGAAATAACAATGCTGATTTATTTGGCTGGTTTTTTTTTCTTTCCGTCGAGTAATTTGCACAAAAATTATTTTTATGCAGCAATTCTGACTCCCTACCTCCTTACATTTCAATTTGCTGAGGTCAAACATTTTTTACACAGCCCTTTATACCGTTGGGTGGTTGTATTTTTAATTTATATCACTGTAAGCATTTTCTGGAATCCGGTCACACAGTGGCAGGAATATTTTAAGTATGCTTTTCGTTTGATGAATAGCCTGGTCTTTATCACGGTTATCTGTCGACTGGTTGTCAATGACCGTCTTTATATTGATAAAGTGTGGACTTATCTGGTTTGGGTTGCAGGTGCGATGGCACTGATTTCAATTATTGTATTTTATGCAGATCATTCTTTTCCTCTGCAGCGGCTCCAAAACTGGGGGCCCTTATACCACCCAATCGTCGGA
Source organism: uncultured Methylococcaceae bacterium (assembly GCA_964528035.1). Classification (GTDB taxonomy): domain Bacteria; phylum Pseudomonadota; class Gammaproteobacteria; order Methylococcales; family UBA1147; genus CAZGQY01. The sequence continues at coordinate 37,643 of CAZGQY010000015.1, forward strand.
GGCACTTGTTACGGAATAGCAGCAATTATCTGCTATTTTCATTTTCTTAGAAATGGGCCACAAACTGACTGGTCATTGTATGGATTTATACTGTTTGTATTGTTGGTGGATATTTGGATGACAATGAGTCGAGGCGTGTGGCTTGGCCTGATTGTCGGTTTTTTTGTTGGTGAATTTATACGCCGAAATTATTGGTTGACAGTATTACCTGTTGTTCTGGTGGTTGCCTACTCCTGTTTGGTTTATCTGGATATCATAGAAGCAAGCTGGTTCTTCGTTCGTGATGGGGGTGACAGTTATCGCATCGCGGCATGGAAATGGGTATTGGAAAAAGTCTCTGCTGCACCCTGGTTTGGTTATGGAGTCAATGTTGACGAAGCCGTTCCCATTAATGACGAAATCACACTGGTTCACGCACACAGTATTTATATTTCCAATTTATTGTACGGTGGAGTTGTGGCCGGAGTGCTCCTCTGTATCATAGTTATAACCTGTATTTTAGAAGGTTTAAAACAAACACAAATCAACGGCAGTGCCTGCTATATCGCTATGACCATTTTTGTATTTGTCTGTGTTGCCACCGACAACAATACCCTGCTTCTGAATCCGGTACAGATCTGGTTTTATACCTGGTTTCCTATCGCGATACTGGTGGGTGGTCAAATAAGACAATTAACTGTTGATCAGCGTTCTCAAATACCATTATGACTACTGAGAATGCAGTTGCTGAGCGGCGTATGTTGGAGGCAATAGAGCCCTGTGCAGATATTTATTGGCAGCACGAAATATACGATGATTCCGGGCCAGTGGGACTATTAAAATGTGAAAAATTACTGCGATGTATACCTGGTAAACGGCTTGCTTGTGTGGGCGAATGGAATGGCAGATCAATATTCGCAAAATATTTTCTGGATTCCAAACGAGCTTCAATTCAGGCAAATAAAGAGATGCGTGGAATTGGTAATTTAACAAAGTCCAAAATTCTTGCACCCGATCTGCTTATTAGTGGCCAACTTAAAGATCGGTCGATTCATGTTCTGCTGTTTGAATACCTTGATGAATGTGTCAGCGGTGAAGAAGTCTGGCGATCGAGTAATTATCGTCAACGCTTATTATTATTACGACGATTAGTTGAGATCCTGGCCAAACAACATGCTGCAGGTGTCGTGCAAGGTGATTTACATTTGAATAACTTTCTTATTGGGGTCAATGAAATTTATAGTCTGGATGGCGCTGACATCATATACGGGCCAAAGCCACTGGGGCTGGATCAATCGATAAAGAACCTGGCATTGTTGTTTGCACAATTGCCTCCAGTGTTTGATAGCTGGAATAAGGGCCTGGCTCAACGATACTGGAAATGTCGGGGTTGGGTCGATCAAAGTGGGTCCAGTCAAAGTCTGATGAGAGCGGTCGGTGTGTGGCGTGAACGCAGAAAATCCATCATGTTGAAGAAAATACTTCGTCAATGCAGCGATTTTGTTTGCGAGAAGTCATGGCATCAATTTGTTGTATTTGCGCGCCAATATGATAACTCTGAATTTCGGAAGATACTGGCGGATCCGGATGCTTTTGTCGATGCAGGAGAGATCCTGAAGCCCGGTAATACCAGTACTGTCTCGAAAATAGTATTGGGAGAGCAGACTTTAGTTATAAAACGTTACAACATAAAAAATAGTTGGCACGCCATAAAACGGGCCTTGCGACCGTCGCGGGCCTGGGTGTCCTGGCGTAATGCGCATTTGCTTGATTTTTATGGTTTCAATACCCCCAGACCGGTGGCGATGATAGAGCAGCGTAGGGGTTTGTTGCGCGGCAAAGCGTATTACCTGGCTGAAGTGTGTGAAGCGCAGGATTCACTGCAATATTTTAATTCGATCAGTATCGATAGCACAGCGAAACAGCTATTGGCACTGCAGATCATTCGTTGTTTGAGGCGTATGCAAAGCTTGAATATCGTTCATGGAGATCTGAAAGGCAGTAATATTCTAGTCGGCGACAAAGACATTTCTTTGATCGATTTGGATGCGATGAAGCAATACTCATTTCCATATTTCGCCAACAAGAGTCTAAAGCGGGATCGCAGGCGTTTTATGAGAAACTGGGAGAATTCTCCAGAAGTTCAACAATTATTTGCTGGAATTTCTGAGCATGTCGACTAAAAAGAGAATTAACGGGTTCGAGCGCGAGCC
>CAZGQY010000016.1:0-38858 GCA_964528035.1 uncultured Methylococcaceae bacterium
GGGCTGCGTGAGGATGATATGGATGATATTTTCGGAAAGCTGGTTCCTCAGATTGATGAGGCACTAGCAGAAGTAAGAGCATTGGCTGTGGATAAATCTGTGCCGGAAACAACATATAAGCCCATCCTGGCCGGTGTAAAGAAACGGGCTTCATTGATTGCATGAGTCATGTCTATCTGATTAGCGTACAAATTTTGATAGGAACAGCTAATAGATAATAATAAGGAATTTTAAACAATAGGGCGAAAATAGATCAGGGATCCTGGTTAGTTTAAGGGGTATGATCGAGGGAAAGGCAAATATTGATGAATAAAAATATTCTCTATGCGATGCTATCAGTTCTTGACTATACCTATCAAGTAAAGAGATTGCATGGTAGTTGCTTAATTTTGAAACTATAATCCTCGATAAAAATATATACATAATAAAATATGATTGACCCCTAAATCTTTTAATGAAATATGATTGACCCCTAAATCTTAAACGCAATTCAAAAACCCCATCTTTTAGAGACTTGTAATCGCCATAATTGCCTTGTTCAAGGCGTAATAATTGGGTTTGAATACGCTTGATCGTTTGTTTATCTTTCAATCTGCCTAGCCACGCGGTATAAGGCTCTGTTCCATCCTCATCGGCATAGATAACAATTTCTTTTTCAATCACACCGCGAGCCATAAAACAAAGTCCTCCTATTATTTTTACTATATCAGTGCAAACTATAGTTTGCACTACATTAAAGTTATTTATGCCTCATAGAGTCGACTCACTGAAAATATATTCCATTGTCAAAACCGTTTACTAATCCAATCGTCAAATGCGGTAACAACTTCATCCATCAGGACATTAAATACATCCGGGTAGGGCTTATCCCCTAACCACTCAATATTTTCAATTAAAATACTGTCTATAAGGCTGCTGCCTTGATGGTAATAATAAGCAGCGCTGAATACAGGGGCTTCCATCCAAAGATTGAGAATATTAATACCGTTATAGGGCTCAAAGTCATGCTTTAAAGGCCGCGTGATGCGTCCGGCGGCATGCTCTGCATTCCACGGTTTAAACCATGGCCTTGTGCCTGCTTCCAGCTTGGCTATTAGCTTATTGGTAATCGAACGATCGTCTACTCTCAGCGTAGCGGGGTTATGAGCCAGCGGTGCAGGTAGTTTTCGCCGATGATTATGTCGGGTTTACGGCACCGAAAAATACTGTAGCAGATTTGTAATGCACCAATTTGTAAACCATTGAAAAGTAGCGTGCAGGTGAACTGCCTAATTTTATCTAACGCTTTATAATTTATAGAAAGTAAAAGATAAATAAAAGCGGAAACCCGGCTACGAACGAAGCGGTTGGGGTAAAGTGCTCGCTGTACCAGTACTGTGACTTTTTTGTGGGATGCGCATTTAATTTTTACCGGTAATTTCCTCCGAAAATAACGCTCTAAGATATTGATAAATGGTACTACATAGTCACATGTCTCCGAAAAAACTAGATCGTAACTAATTTAAAATGTAGGGGAATAGGTGGGACTGAAAATCCTCGTGTCGACAGTTCGATTCTGTCCCTGGTCACCATTTAATCAATGGCTTAATTCGTTAAGTCGCTGCTAATTCTTTTTTATTTTCTGTTGCGTACCCCGTTGCAACCATTTGTTGGTCAGTGCGGCGCTTGGTGGGTTTAGATGTTTTATGGGGTGCATGGAATTAACCTGATAGATGCCTGTAACCCGTTCATGTTTATCATATGTCGGCTCATTTTCGTTCTTCATGGGGACGCCCCTTTTTAAAAATTGCGAGGTGCCGTATTGGCACCTCACTATTTTTCACCTGAAGTATGACCTCATCCAAACTAAGTGCCGAGCCCTTTCGCCACACCTGCGCCATAAGCCGGGTCGGCCTTGGTGAAATGCGCCACCTGACGTTGTTGTATTTCACGCGGCACATCTTGCATGGTACCGACAATGTTATCGATAAGCCGTTGTTGTGTTGCCACATCCATCAAACGGAATAGATTGCCGGCCTGTGTGTAATAATCACTGTCGACCCGGTGGTTATAGCGATCTGCGTTACCATAGATGCGCAAGGGTGGCTCACGAAATCTGGAATCGTCCGCTGCACCGCCGAAGCTATTGGGTTGGTATACCGGTGTAGCACCACCATTACCGTCAAATCGGGTTTGACCATCACGATGATAAGTATGAATCGGGCAACGCGGCTTGTTGACATCCAGTGCGGCATGATTTACACCGATGCGATAACGGTGAGCATCCGGATACGCTTGCAAACGTGCCTGTAGCATTTTGTCAGGTGAGGCACCAAACCCGGGTGGCAGGTTACCGGGCCCAAAGGCTGCCTGTTCCACTTCGGCGAAGTGATTAACCGGATTGCGGTTCAATTCCATCACGCCTGCTTCGATCAATGGGTAGTGGGCATGGGGCCAGATTTTGGTGAGATCAAATGGATTGATCCCGTAGTTTTGCGCATCGACCTCGGGCATGACCTGCACCTTCACCGTCCACTTTGGATTGTCATTACGCTTTATCGCCTCATACAATTCCTGGCGATGGTAGTCCGGGTTCTCCGCCGCAATTTTCGCCGCCTCTTCAACGCTCATATTCTTGATGCCCTGCTGAGTCTTGAAGTGCCATTTAACCCAGTAACGCTCACCATCGTCATTCCAGAAACTGAAGGTATGACTTCCGAAGCCATCCATATTCACCAGCGTCGCCGGAATACCACGATCTCCAAAGAGCCAGGTGACCTGGTGCAGAGACTCGGGACTCAATGACCAGAAATCCCATTGCATGGTGGCGTCACGCAAACCGGTGACCGGGTGGCGTTTTTGCGAGTGAACGAAGTCCGGGAATTTGCTGGGATCCTTAATAAAGAATACGGGAGTATTGTTACCGACCAGATCCCAGTTACCTTCTTCGGTATAGAACTTCACCGCAAAACCGCGTGGGTCGCGTACGGTATCCGCTGAACCCAGCTCACCGGCTACAGTGGAGAAACGTACAAACACCTCACACTCGTTGCCCACCTTCTCGAACAGTTTGGCGCGAGTATATTTTGAAATGTCATAGGTTACCGTGAAAGTGCCATAAGCACCGGCTCCCTTGGCATGTACTACCCGTTCCGGCACGCGCTCGCGATTAAAATGGGCCAGCTTCTCAAACAAATGTACATCCTGCATCAGGATGGGACCACGCGGCCCGGCGGTGATTGAGTTCTGATTGTCCGCCACCGGGCAGCCGACGGTAGTTGTCATGACTTTCGTTTTTGACATGATATATCTCCTGTTTTGTTTCTTAAGTCGATCTTTCCCAGTACTTTCCGGGTCTGGTAAACAATTTAACGCGAGGACTAATATTTGTGAAATCGAATGATTTTATTATAATAATAGGAATATCCTATTTAGATATTTTTAATCGTGAATCTTAGAGATCTCAAATACCTGATTGCGGTGGCAGATACTTGTCATTTTGGTCAAGCAGCCGAACGATGTTTTGTCAGCCAACCGACTTTGAGCGGTCAGATAAAAAAGCTGGAAGAGGAGTTGGATGTTATTCTGTTTGAGCGCACCAAACGTTCAGTGGAAGTAACACCTGTGGGTGATGGCATTGTGGTGCAAGCCAAGCAGATTCTGGAGCAGGTCGATGTAGTGCGGCAACTGGCGGAGTCTTTCCGGGATCCACTGGTCGGTCCATTACGCATGGGAGCCATTCTGACTTTGAGCCCGTATCTTTTGCCTTTGATACTGAAACCTTTGAAAAGACAGTATCCGCAAATCAAACTAGTGCTGACCGAGGAACTGACCGAAACGCTGCTCACTCGCTTGGGTAATCACGAGATTGATGCTGCATTACTGGCTACGCCCATTGAAAATCCGGATTTCGAAAGTATGCCGTTATTTGATGAACCGTTCTGGCTGGTGCATCCTCGAAGCCATTCACTTTCTGAGCACAAGAAAATCGTCCAGGCAGATCTTGATAGCGCAGATCTTCTCTTGCTTGCAGAGGGCCATTGCTTGGCCGAACAGGCGATGAAAGTTTGTCACATGCAAAAACGCAGTGCACAAGATGACCTGGCAGATCTGCGTGCTGCCAGTCTGGAAACACTGCTGCAAATGGTAGACGCTGGATTTGGCTGTACGCTGTTACCTGCCTTGGCCTTGAAGAGTGCTTCGGCAAGAGTCGGGGGTATTATTGCGAGACCACTGAAACTGCCGGATACCTACCGGCGGGTGTCACTGGTATACCGCCGTACTTTTCCACGCCGTCAGGTGCTTGAGGCATTCGCAGAGGTTGTCCTCAAGCATTTACCTGATACCGTGTATCCTTTGGACGTTAGCTAAGTGAGCAAGAATTCAATAATATACGAAACTTGACTTGTCTTATTGTCCGTCTTCTGCGTTGTAGCAACAGTTGCGTAGCCCTGCTATGCGCCTGTTGCTACGCCTTGAAGACAAACAATAACCCTGCGTCAATCTTTCGCATATTATTAAAACCTCGCTCCTAAGTGAGCGAACATTTTGCGACGGGATGCCCTCGATTTTCAGGCGTATAACAAAGATCTTTGCTTTGACTCATTAATCGAATCAGGCGGATGCGCATTAAATATATCTGGTAATTTCCTGCGAAAATAACCCGATAAGGTGGTGAAAAATCGCACTACAAAGTTATATATCTCCAAAAATTGCAGATCGTAAAAATTTGAAAATGCGGAGGAATAAGTGGGAATGGAAGTCTTCGTGTCGACCGTTCGATACTGTTCTTGGCCACCATTTTCAATAGCGTACAAGGATTTTTCAAACTACCCGTTTCCAATAATTTAGAAAGGTAGTTTGACTTTCCCCTCATTGCATTTGTAGTGACGACCCGCAGTTTTTTCCAGGAATTTAGTTGCGCGATCTAGATTGGTCTTATTAGCGCTCAAATTTTGATAGGAACCGCTAATAGATAATAATATGGAATTTTAATCCATAGGGCGAAAATAGATCAGGGGTCATGGTTAGTTTACGGGGTATGATCGAGGGAAAGGGAAATATTGATGAATAAAAATATTCTCTATTCGGTGCTATCAGTTCTTGACTATACCTATCAAGTAAAGAGATTGCATGGTAGTTGCTTAATTTTGAAACTATAATCCTCGATAAAAATTTATACGTAATAAAATATGATTGACCCCTAATTGATTGACCCCTAATTTGACCCCTAATTACTAATCATTGATGTTCGGGTGGAATCCATCTTGCTCATCGGAAGTCGCATGCACACAGCGCAGCGGCGTGACCGAATGAGGAAGTACCCAAGGGGAAGATTGAAGACACCCGGTTATCGACTAGGCTCTCCGTTAGCCCAGAGGGGTCGTCAATCCATTCTATGAAGGATCACTGTCAAGTTAACAAGAAGCTTATTAATGCTTGCGATTCCTTCATTCTTTGGTAGTATTTATTCATACCATATTTAAACTAGGCGTGGAATAACCCATGACGACCGCTGTAAAAAAAACCATATCGCTTCCTTCTGAACTTGCTGAGCAGGCTGAGGATATCGCGCGCGCGGAAGGAAAATCCCTCAGCGCTGTGATCCAGGAAGCGCTGCGCCTTGCGGGAACCGAACGCCTGAAGCAGGCGTTCAAGGGTCGCCAAGGGTATTGGAGCCAAAAGGCTAAGGAAAAAGGCATTCTTTCCCAAAAGGATCTGGATCGGTATCTGGAGGAGTGAACGTTGTCTTTGATACCAACATTTTTATTTCGGCATTGGTCTTTCAAGGTGGCCAAGCCGAAAAGGCGCTGCTTCGCCTTATAGAAGGTGAAGATCATCTGATCCTGTCCAAGCCTATTATCGATGAAACCCTGGGAGTGCTCGCCAGAAAATTCAGTCGGGATTGCGAGGAGCTTGCACGCTTAGCTATTTTTCTTAGCGAAATGGGTCAGATGGTCGATCCAAAATGCAAGATCAGTATTCTCGATGACGAACCTGATAATCGAATCTTGGAATGCGCCATTGAAGGCCACGCGGATATCATTGTGACCGGCGACCGAGCCATGTTAAAACTTGGAAAATACAAAAATCTCCACATCATCACCTTGCGTGCGTATTTAGAGGACAACTAGCCCCATTCGCACCGGTCGATCCGCGCGAATACTCAAGCGCGCTCCTGACCTGTGTAAATGCGGTAAGCCTCATTTTGCAAGGAAATAATGGGCTTAAAGAAGCTCCAGCTCAGCAAAGGACAGACACTCTTCACCAACAATAATGTGATCCAGTACGCGCACTGGCTCTATTGCAAAAAACCCCAAATTTACCCAGACTTAATATTTTAAGGATATTTTGATCAATGTCCGTTTTCAAATAGCGGCATTTCACCCCTTCTGTCAAGATAAGTTTTTTCTTGACAGAATATATGATATTTCATATATATAAGGGTGGATGAAAAACAAATAAAACCTGTTTTTTGGGTGGGGTCTTCGCATGAGGACTGGAAAACTTTCCCTGATGATGTGCAGGATGTAATGGGTTATTCCATGCATTTGGCGCAGTGCGGTGCAAAGCAACTAATGCAAAGCCGTTGACGGGTTATAAAGGGGCTTCGGTACTGGAAATTACCGATGATTTTGACGGTAATACCTACAGAGCGGTTTATATCGTGAAGTTTCATGAGATTGTTTATATCCTCCATGCTTTTCAAAAGAAAAGTAAAAAAGGTATTGCCACGCCCACAAACCATATCCAATTGATTGAACAACGTTTAAAAAAGCGAAGGAATACCATGACAAACATTACCCACGATAATGACGATGAATTTGTGACCACAACACACCCTTTTGAAGGGCTTAAAAACGGCGAAGAACGGTTGGCAAAAGCACAATTAGCGCGGCAAATTAATGCCTTGATTAAAGAGCGTAGATTGAAGCAAAAGCCAGCATCAGAGCTGCTTGGCGTGACACAGCCTGAAATTTCACAAATCGCCAATGGCCGCTTATCCGGTTTTTCATTTGATCGTTTATATCGCTGCTTACATGCACTTGATATGGATGTTGAAATTACCATAAAAAAACATGTTCCCGTGGGCAATGAAACAGCCGGAATACATGTTTCCAGCCTTCAGGTTTAAAATGAAAGGCCGTATCCACTGACTATCAAGTACAGAATTGGAGGCATTTCACACATAACCTCCATTATTCTTAGACCTAAAAAAGTTATAAACTAATCGGCTCTACGATCACTTTCATCTCACTTTCTAGTTTTCCTGGTTCAATCCGCAGCTTAACAACTCAATGAGTTTTAATAATGAAATCTTCTGCAAAATTTAGTTTTTGCAGGCGTTATCGATATACCTTGCAGCGCCATTGGGGTGAATACGCTGATCGTGGTTATGTGATGTTTATTGGTTTAAATCCAAGCACTGCCGATGAAACCAAAGACGATCCCACTTTACGTCGTTGTATCTGTTTTGCTAAATCGTGGGGATACGATGGAGTGTTCATGCTGAATTTATTCGCTTTGCGTTCGACAGATCCGATCGAAATGCGGAACCATCCACATCCCATCGGTCCGCAGAATAATTTTTATATTACCGAAATTGCGAAGCATGCAGAACTGATTGTTGCTGCCTGGGGAAACCATGGGGTTCATCACGGGCGCGATGCTGAGGTTCGGTCATTATGCACAAATCTACATTATTTAAGGCTTACTAAATCTGGTCAGCCCGGGCATCCATTGTATTTGCCAAGGATCCTTAAACCTGTTCAATGGCTACAATAGACTTCGTTTCATTTATTTTTGGTCAATCCCGTAAAGGTCAATGTTCTCGAACCAAGCCAGAAACGTAACGACTTGCCCCCTAATCGAAACAGCCCTCTATGGGGGAACTGTGGAGGAAGTGTATGCGGCAGGGAAGCCGCATCCAAGCCTACAAGGATGTATTTACGGCGTCTTCCGGAACAGATCACCCATAGAGGGGCGAGCAGTTACCCAGAAACAATAATTTCCTGTGTAGGGCTATGACATGGAGAATTGAGGTTTTACAGAGGTTTTTAGCCTTATCCTTTCTGTACCCGGTTTTTTCGAGCGATGTCTATTCTGAAATTAGTTTATTAAATATCGACCAATCGAAATAATTCCCGGGATCTGTTTTTCTGCCGGGAGCGATGGTGCTATGGCCTGTGATGTGTTCTGGGCAGAGTAAAGGATAGTGTTCAATCAATACTTTCGTCAATTTTGCCAGTTGTGCGTATTGTTCTTTTTCATAAGTACAATTATCGGTACCTTCCAGTTCTATACCAATGGAAAAATCGTTGCAGTTTGATCGATTTTGATAGCTGGATTCACCGGCGTGCCATGCCCGTTTGCTGAACGGTACATATTGAAATACTTTTCCGCAGCGATCAATTAAAACGTGGGCTGAGACACGAAGCGTGTGAATTTTTTCAAAATAAGGATGTTCCGTTGGATCGAGTTGGTTTTGAAACAAGCGATGAATTGAATCGCCGCCGAATTTTCCTGGAGGCAGACTAATGCAATGGATCACGATGAGTGAAATATCATTCGAATCCGGTCGGGAGTCGAAATTTTCACAATGTATTTTCTCGGCTGTATCAAACCAATGTTCTTCTATATACATGGATCCTGCGATTTTGGCGAAATTGAACTATTATTTGGTTCAGGATGTGAATTTACGGATTAACCCCATTATTGTTCAGCGAAAAGTGGACGATTCAATTAGTTTAACGTTGCCTTTTTTCAAAATTGCGATTTGGGTCACGATATTTTTGAATCGGATACGCTAGTCTAAATGACTATTATCGACTAATCGAGCCTTTCTATAGCGAAGCAAATCATCGCTCAGGGGCATTTAGCATCGCGTATGGTGACGAACAATGGGCAGACAAAATTTATTATACACAGCGCCTGGTAGTCCGGGAGGACGGAGAATGGTTCAATCAGATTCAAACGTAGTTCCTATCGGATTCAAAAACAGACCTTCTAACTCAAATAAAGCTAAATTGGACAATATGACTCATCAAGTCGTTGCAGAATGTCGAAAGCTTTATAATAAGCACTTGGCGAATATCCATCACGAATTTTTTGATCGTGTTGATGATGAACTCTTTGAGTTGTCGGACAAGGCTGAAAGCAGCTCTTTGCAATCAATATATTTTGAAGCAATGCGATTTGTCAGGAAGGAGCGGCAGCAGTTGGAACGGCAATTTTCCGACGCGGCTCTAAGGCACTACGATGACTTTTGGCGAAACGGTGTCAAAGATAAAGAGCAGTCAGTGGAAACTGAAATTGATGAAGATAATTTTTCATTGGTAGAAAACGAAGCTCTGGAAGAGGATCTGGCAATTTCGACAATGATTGACAAGGGTTGCCAATTTCTTCATTCAGAATTATATGGAGTGAACAGACGGTTCGCGGTATTAATCGGTCTGGAAAAGATTGAGAATGAAGATAACCCGGTTGCTCCAGGCTATGTTTGTCATGCTTTAGAGAGCGTCATAAAACCTCTGATTCTTGATCTGAAGATTAAACTGATTATTTACAAACTATACGATCAGTTAGCATTGTGTAAACTTGAATCACTGTATAAGGATATTAATCAATTACTGATATCCCAGGGCATCCTGCCAAAACTGTCTAGAAATATTAAGAGAAAAGGTCCCCCGGCGACTGGTTTTCCTGGCATGCCAGGGTCAGAATCACATAGTGATGATGATTATGTGGCGGCAAATCTGCCTCGGGATATGGATGAAAATGGTGTTTTGGTTGATCCAGCTGCAGAGATGGCGGCTTTCCAATCCATGCAGTCACTGTTAAGTGGTTGGCGTGGGCAAAACGGAATGGTGCCATCGACTGCGATGGATAATGCTCACTTTAACGGTCCGGTGTTTGCTGCAAACGATGTATTGAACGCCTTGTCTCTGCTGCAGGGAGGTGCATTTCAGTCCGGTCATTTGCAAGATTTCAATCAGGGTGTCAAGTTATTTTTGTCCAATGAGTTAAATAGTGCTGATAATCAGGGAGAAAAACGACCGATCGGTGAATTGGAAGAAGATGTGATCGATATGGTCGAGATGATTTTTGATTATATTCTCGGTGATGAAAAATTACCTGATTCTATTAAGGTATTGATTGGTCGATTGCAAATACCCATCGTCAAGGTTGCCATTATCGAAAAGGGATTCTTTGCAAGAAAATCTCATTCAGCCAGAAAATTACTCAATATAGTCGCACGAGCGGGTGCGGATCTAGATGATCAAAGTTGTACGAATAATCCCGTATTTGTTGCAATCGAAGCGATTGTAAACCGGATTCTCAATGATTTTACCAATAATGTTGAAATTTTCTCAGAATTGTATGACGAATTTTCAGCGTTTATGGAAAAAGATGAGCACCGTTCACGTATTATTGAGGAAAGAACCCGTCAGGTAACAGAAAGCAAAGAACAGTTGAGCCTGGCGAAAAGTAAAGTGATTTACGAACTGGCAAAATGTATGCAGGGTAAAGAACTTCCGGTGGTGGTGAAAACTTTTTTGACCGACACCTGGAAAGACGTGATGGTATTATCTTATTTGAGAAAAGATAAAGAATCTGTCGGTTGGGAGAATTCATTTGATGTGGTTAATCGTCTCATCTGGAGTGTTACTCCTCCTGTAGATAATCAGGAAAAACAGCAGGTATTGAAAGAAATCCCCCGTTTAATTAAAGATATTCGTGGGGCTTTGGAGAATATCTCTTTTGATCCACATCAAATGACGGTGTTCTTTAAGGATCTGGAAAATAGTCATGTGGAAGCACTCAACTCTGTGGGTAAAGAAGTGCCTCGTTCTCAGTCAAATACTTCTGGCCCGGAGGAATCATCGGATTGGCACGATGTAAGTCCTGTGGCCAGAGCCAAAGACCAGCAGATGGCTGCCGAGATTGAAGCCATGGCGGGTGGCTTGATGGATGTTGACGAAGTCATATCGAACGTTGTAAATCAGGAAAAAAATAAAGAAGTCTCGGGTATCGAAGGTCGTTTATTGTCTGAATCCAATCCACAGGGTGTGGGGCAGCCGAATCAAGACGAGTATGTGCAAACAGCAGAATCTTTAGAAGTTGGACAGTGGTTATCTTTTAAAGACGAGTCTGATGAAATTCAGAAGGCGAAGTTATCCTGGAAAAGTCATGTCACATCAAAGTATGTTTTCGTAAATCGAAAGGGAGTGAAAATAGCGGAAAAATCGCTTAATGATCTTGCTAAAGAGTTACGCAGTGGGATTGCAAAAATTTTGGAGAACACCACAGTACCGGTTATGGACAGAGCGCTGGCTGCGATGATGGCAACAATAAAGCCAGAAGATGAACCAGATCCACTGTGTGTGTAATTCGAAACACTTAGCCATTTTATTAAACAGATTTGTTCTCTTAGGTTGTGTGGATCGCGCAACAGGGATGTTTTCGCATATCTTTCAGAAAAATACTCACGCTCCAGAAAAGATCATTGCCCAGTATTATATTGGCCGACAGGAGAATTGTGTAACCGAATCTGTAAGGTACCTAATCTAAGGAATGTATGGGACAATTTATCGTTTCCATTATTCATAGAAACAATCAATGCAAAAGGGTTCCGCTAGATTAGTCGATGATAACGAGATAGAACGATTTTTACACGAAGACATTGGCGCAAAAGATTTAACCGCTGAAATCATACCCGAGACAAAACTGGCAATAGCTACTGTGATTGCCCGGGAGGCCGTTGTTGTTTGTGGCCAGGCCTGGTTTTCTGCTGTATTCCGGTTTCTGGACAGCTCGTCGCAAGTATCGTGGGATGTGTCGGATGGCGAGGAAATAACCGCAAATACCCGTTTGTGTACCGTTAATGGGAATGCTCGTGCTCTTCTCAGTGGAGAAAGAACAGCATTAAATTTCTTGCAGACATTATCTTCCACAGCGACGCTCTCGCGTCGATATTACAAAGCCGTTTATGGAACCAATGCGATTGTATTAGATACACGCAAGACAATTCCCGGCCTTAGATGTGCACAAAAGTACGCGGTGCGCTGTGGTGGATGCAGTAACCACCGTTTCGGTTTATTTGATGGAATTCTTATAAAAGAAAACCATATTGCGGCTGCCGGATCAATCCGTAATGCAGTTGCAATGGCAAGGTCAGCTCATTCTGGAATCTCTGTTGAGGTTGAAGTGGAATGTCTGCAGGAACTGGAACAGGCATTGGCTGCAGGTGCTGATCGAATTCTGCTGGATAATTTTGATCTTGATGGTCTTCATCGGGCGGTGTCTGTGAATAACGCTGCCGCCGAGTTGGAAGCATCAGGTAATGTTAATCTGAGTAATATAAGAGAAATCGCGTCGACGGGCGTAAATTATATTTCGGTCGGTGCTTTGACAAAAAATATACAGGCCGCTGATTTGTCGATGACTATGGAGCTTATCTAGTACTCCATCATTGTTGTATTGACGGGTATATGAGCCGATAAGCAGCCATCTACGTTGTTGCACTCGCTTGACACGTGCGACTAGTCCTGCGCCTAGCAGCTGACCATTTACCTCCCAGCACAACTGTGATGGAGTATTAGGAGGCTCTTTACTTTCCAGTGGTCTCCTGGGAAAGTTTCCCAAATAATACAGTGTTGTCACGGGGTTTCCATATACGGTATTTTTTCATTACGCTGGAAAATAGAGCTGATTGTATGAATCGTTGTAGCCAGTTGTTTAGCGATTTGAAGTCTGTATGATCAAACCATTGTTTGTCGACTGCGGCAAACTGTCTGATAAAGGGAAAGATGGCTATATCCGCCAATGAAGTCTGCTCTCCACATAAAAATCGGGTTGAATGCAGGCGGTTTTCGAGTTCGACCAAGAAAGGTTCCGCCATGCGGCGATAATAGTTCGCAGGATGTGCCGGATAGCGGTCGGCGTATTTATAACGATCCAGAAAGTGCTTGAATTCGCCGTCATTCCATTTGAGCAGCATTTTAGTTTCTTCGATTGAAAATATTTTTTCATCTATCCACCCATCGGGATCATTCACTGCAAGTGCCCAGTGCATTATGTCAATGCTCTCATCGAGTATTTCGCCGCCAGGACATTGCAGAACAGGCACTGTTGCTTTCGATGAAATTGCCAGCAATGCTTCTGGTTTGCAACTCAACAGGACTTCACGTAGTTCTATAGCTATATTCGCGTAGGCAATTGCCATACGGGCACGTATAGCGTAGGGACAGCGTCTGAAGCTGTATAAAATTGGAGCAGCCATAGGATAGTAGTGTTCGAATGATGGTTTAATTGATAATTAATTCGCATCTATTAAACTTGTCGGAAACATCTTGTCTGGATTGAGTATGTTTTTTGGGTCAAATTGTTTTTTTATTGAGCGCATTAGTTGCAGTGTGTCGGCGTCGATTTCCCGATCGATGTAGTCGCGTTTGACTAAACCGATACCGTGTTCACCGGAAAGCGTTCCATTGAGTTTCAATACACAGTCAAAAATTTGTTCCAGGCACTGATGGGCTCTTTTTTGCTCGTTTTCGGAGTCAGGATCATAAAGAATGTTCACGTGTATGTTGCCGTTACCCGCGTGGCCAAAGTTTACGATGGGTAATTTGAATTTTTTTGACAATTGATTCAGTTGGTCTATGAGTTCTGCCAGTCTCGATACAGGCACCACAATATCTTCATTAATTTTTCCGGGTGCTGTCTGCCGAAGCGCTGGAGAAAGCGCTTTTCGGGTTTTCCACAGATCCTGGATCTCTTGGTCCGATTCAGCGACTCTCATTTCAATTAAACCTTTCGTGTTGGCGGCATTGCGAATTGACTCTATAGCGGCCGGTATACTTTCTTTGTTGCCATCAATTTCAACCATGAGTAATGCGGCAGACTCTTTCGGTAGATCAAGCGGTGAATAACGGGCGATGATGTTGATCGCATTGCTATCCATAAATTCCAATGCGCAAGGTATGCATGGTTGATTCATAATTTGGGAGATCGCGTGTGCAGCGCTGGAAATAGTGGAATAAGCAATGCGCAGAGTTTGTTTTTTTTCAGGTTTAGGCGTAATGCGAAGCGTCGCCTGAGTTATGATTGCCAAGGTGCCTTCGGAGCCAATCAATAATCGGGTTAGGTCATAGCCAACGACTCCCTTGGTTGTGAATACTCCTGTTTTTATTGTTTTCCCCCCGCCTGTAACAGCGGTTAATCCCAAAGTATTTTCTCTTGGTGTGCCATATTTTACGGCTTTCGGTCCGGCAGAGTTATAGGCAAGATTACCACCGACCGTGCAAAATGCAGCACTGGTTGGATCGGGGGGCCAGAAAAAGCCCGACTGTCCAATCAGGTCTTGAACAGTTTGGTTGATTATTCCAGGTTCCACTGTGATGTATCTGTTTTCCGGCGAATAATCGATCACATTGCACATTCGTTCCATGGATAAAACTATACCGTGTTGGCTGGGGACAGTTGCTCCAGTGGTGCCGGTTCCCCTGCCTCGGGTCGTCAAGGGAATTTCATAGTGCTTGCATAATTCCACCAGGTCCACGACTTGAGCATGAGTGTTTGCAAAAACCACAGCTGCAGGTAGTGAATGGATGCGGCTATTGTCGTATCCATACGTCCAGCAATCAGCAGGGTCGGTAAACAGGTTGTCCTGCGGGAATTTTTTTTTCAGTTGCCGAATACAGCTAATTGGCAGTGGGTTTCCGTTAGCCACATCAATTGTCTTATTCACCAAACAAATTCTGATCGATTAAATCGCACAGGCAATGAGTGATGAGTAAGTGTACTTCCTGAATACGTGCGGTTGATTGTGAAGCAATTCGAATTTCAATATCTGAAGAATCGAGTAAAGTGGCTAAGGCACCGCCATCTTTACCGGTGATTGCAATAACCAGCATGGATCGATCATGCGCAGCGGTGACTGCTTTTAGAACGTTTGCCGAATTTCCGCTGGTTGTGTAACAAATTAAAATATCGTCGGGTTGGCCTAATGCTCTAATCTGTTTCGAAAAAATATCATCAAAGTGATAGTCATTTGCGATGGATGTCAGTGTTGAGGTATCAGTGGAGAGTGCAATGGCTGGTAATCCAGGCCTGTCGCGTTCGAAGCGATTCAGCATTTCAGAGGAAAAATGTTGCGCATCACCGGCTGAGCCACCATTACCACAGGTTAGGATTTTTTTGTCTTCCAAAAGGCAGTTGACAAGTTTTTCGCTGGCTAATTCGATGGTTGGCGTCAACTCTTCCACAATATCCTGTTTAAGTTGAATGCTTGCTTTAAAATGGCTGCGAATACGGTCTTGGTAAGTCATGGTTGTTTTAAGTTTGAAAAGCGTCTGGTATCCAGTCTATATCGAGTGTCCCATTCTTAGGGGTAATGGCCACAACGTCAAATCTTGCTGCTTTGTTGATCTTATTGATCGTCAGATAATAGGAGGCGCAATTAATAATGCGTCGTTGTTTTCTTAAACCGACGCTTTCTTGCGGGCTACCGTACCTGGAGTTTTTTCTATAGCGAACCTCTACAAACACAATTGTGGAGGACTGTTTCATTATTAGGTCAATTTCGCCGCTACGGCAACTGAAGTTTCTGGTAACCAGGCTCATTCCTTTTTCCTGTAGATATGCCAATGCCTGATCTTCGGCCATGGAGCCAATATTCATTATTTACTGCAACTATTGATATGTAATGATGATCGGTCGGGCCGCTATGGTGGATTGACGGTATGTAAATTGCCTGCGCATGTTTTACCATATCGAGCATCTTGCAGAAGCCTGAAATTTTTGTCACTTTTACAGATTGCAGCTATTGCCAATACAGTTAATTATCATAGATCAGATGAAAAAAGGACTAATTTCTTCTTCTTGAACTGGTGCGTAGTTGTGGCCTTCCCTGTTCAAATTCGGCGCAGACAAGTTGCCTTCGAATTTGGTTGCTTTCAGTCATTGTAAGTTTTCCAGTGACACCCGGATAAGAACTCATCTTACCGGAATGCAGTGCAGATAATTGCGGAACCAGATTGTATGCGTCGAATCCCAATGCCATCAAACGGGTGAATTTAGTGGCGGGATGTTGCCACGATCTAAGCACTTTATCGAGAGGTGGATTGTTTTCTATGTTTTTGTCCAGTACCCAGGGGATATCGCAAAAAACAATGCCGGACAAATTTAGATCCCGGTTAGGGTTTTCACTGCCACCGTACAAGTGAGAAGTCGAATAGACGATTATATTGCCTGCCTGATAGTATTCTAGCAAGGGTTGAATCTGTCGTGCCTGTGCTGGAAGTGCAACAAGAAAAATGATTTCTGCTTCGGTCCGGGCTTGGAGCTCAAAATCACTGCTTCCTTCAGCCTGCTGGTCGCTGTTTTGGGATTTATGAATTTTCAACAGGCGTTCCAGTGATGGGCCATAATCCGATAAGCCTGAATTATAGGTTTCAATGCTAAGGATTTCGCCTCCCAGTTGTCGCCATTTTTCCGAATAATAATTTGACATTCTCTCGCCAAATTTTGAAGAAGGAACATAAATCGCTGCTTTGTGATGCCCGTCATACCACGCGCTGTTGGTTGTTTCTTCAACTTCGTCTTCAGGGTTGAGCCCAAATTGGTATATTTTTGCATCAGAAAGGTCGGTAATCTGGTTGAGCCCAAGGATGGGAACAGGTCGCCCCGGGGTGTTGCTTAATTGTCTGAGATTGGCCTTCTTTAACGGGCCGATGACTAATTCTGCACCGTCATCGATTGCTTTTTGGTAAAGTGAGCGCGACTCGGCTGACATGGTGTCGTAAAAATGAATATTGGTGGAGTCATTTTTTTTGTAAGACTGGGCGATCAAAATACCCTGTTTTATTGCTTCACCCACTTGTGCCTGTGGTCCTGATAAAGGCAGCAATACACCGATAGAGGCGGGTGAAAGAAATGCCTGTTGCTGGTTTCGCGCAGTCGCGCGGATACGTGTAATGTTTGCCGGGTGCCTGGGGTATTTTCTCTGCCATTTTTGGATCTGACGATTGAAATCCGGAGAATCAGCTGGAGTCTCTTTGAGTATCAGTGTCAGTGCCATCCACCCGCTTAGGGTATCTGGTCGCGGTGGTTTAAGGCGTTCCAGCATCAATTTGGATAGTTGTCTGAGTTCATTGAGTATGGCCGTTTGGCTACTATCGATTTGTTCGCTTGCAGTTAACAATTCTTCGGCCTTGATTTGCTCGCGAGCACTTTCCAGGTGGTTACCGAGTAGGGCAAATACCCTTGCTTTCTGGCTATGATAATCAAGGCGGAGATCTGCAGGTAATTTTCTCAACGGCAATGGCTGCAGTTGATCCAGTGTATCATCTGGTTTGTTTAAGTTTAGGTATATGCGACCGTAGAGCAGACGCAATCTGTAGCGGTCTTCGACGACCAGGTTAACCGGGTTAATTTTGTCGGCGGTTTGTTTTGCGTTGCTAATTTCGTCAGCATGGAAATGAGCCTCCGCCGCCTGCCGCAAATAACGGTCTCTTTCGGGAGACAGGGTTTTTTGGGACAAATCGGTATAAAGTTTTATAGCAGTGCTGTAATCTTCCTGAGCCATTGCGAATTTTGCCTGGTCAATTTCGCGTTGATAGCGGTTGGTTTGAAGGGCTCTGTAAGTGGAACAACCGCTAACAAAAGAGCTCAGGGCGACTAGAATGAAGATCAGGTTATAGTGTAATTTCATGTCCATAAAATATAGCAAGTTATTCGAGAAGAGACGGCCTGTTTTACTTGGGTGTATATTCTTTGGGAAGTTGTCCGATAACCTCTTGATAGCTTTGTTATCTGCCGAAAGTTGCTTAAGGAGTTATTCAGGTGCCCCCAACGGGTAAACTATACATAGTCGCAACTCCAATTGGAAATCTTGGTGATATTACTTATCGGGCGATCGAAACGCTTAAGCAATGCGACTTGGTCGCTGCGGAGGATACCCGTCATACGAAACGTTTGCTGGATCGATACGGTATTGCTGCTTCACTGGTGTCTTTGCATGAGCATAACGAAATCAAAGTAATCGCTGATTTACTCAAACGCCTCCAGCGTGGAGAATCGATCGCAGTTGTTTCTGATGCGGGAACGCCGCTTGTGAATGATCCCGGCTATCAATTGGTTCGAACTGTTGTTGATTCTGGTGGCGCGGTTGTTTCGATACCGGGACCTTGCGCATTGATTGCAGGGCTTTCGGTTTCGGGTTTGGCGACAGATCGTTTTACATTTCTGGGGTTTCCGCCGCGAACCACCACAATGAGAAAATCCTGGTTTGAATCGTTGCTTGGATTATCGGGGACACTTATATTTTATGAGTCCTGCCATCGAATATTGGCCTGCTTGAAAGACCTGAGTGAAGTGTTTCCTGCGGAGCGTGAAGTCGCTGTCGCGAGAGAGTTAACCAAAATTCATGAAGCCGTTATAAAAACAACAATATCAGAACTTTTGTTTTTAATCGACGAGGACCCAAACCTGAACAGGGGTGAATTGATTGTATTGGTGCAGGGTGCGACCAATGACGATAATAATGGTCACCAATTGGAAGCAGAGCATATTCAGTTACTCAAAACTTTACTCCAGGAGTGTTCGGTAAAAACGTCTGCGACTCTTGCCGCCAGAATTACAGGCTTGAGTAGAAAGATCTTGTACAGCGCAGCGCTGGAATTAAAATAGGCCCATGAAATTAAAACCCAGACGAGTCGTGTTAGCGCTATTTTTATTTTGTATGCTCGGATTGTTGTCGTGTCGCTATGTGTTATCACCGGTGGGTGATATCGCTTTTGTAATGCTTACCTGGCGCAGTGAAGATACCAGTACGACCATGACGGTTTTGTACCAGACTGAGGATAACCCGGGTGTGAGTAAAATCGTGTACGATACGGTGAGCCGAAAGAATGATAAGCAAGCCTATCGTCAGCAAACACTTGGAAGCCGAATACACTTTAAACAAAGAGACCGATTTATTCACACTGTTGAACTATCCGGTTTAAAGGCGGCGACCCGATATTATTTTGCGGTCTCGGATAAACATGGGACACGAGGAGAGGAATATTCGTTTCGTACTTTGCCTGATGATGGCTCGCCGATACGAATTGTTGCTGGCGGAGATATGGATACGACTCAGGTCGCTGCGCAGCTTAGTAGACAGGCAGCCCGTTTGAATCCGGATCTGGCGATTATCGGGGGTGATATTGCATACGCTGAAGGGCGTATGAAAAAGGCCGCAAAGTGGGATCGGTGGATGGCCGACTGGTGTCGCTTAATGATTACTACAGATGGTCGAATTATCCCTTTTATTGCCTCTATCGGTAACCACGAAATAAATCACAAAAAGCAAGGGAAATCCGCTCTGAAACGAGCGCCTTTCTTTTTACGCTATCTTAACCAGGATAGTGACAAAAGAAGTTATTTTACCAGAAAAATTGGTGGAAATAGTGCGTTGATTGTTCTGGATACGTCGCATTTGCGAGTGGTGGAGGGTGAGCAGACCCAATGGTTAAGCAAGCAGTTGCTGAAATATCAAAATCGTTTGTATCGATTTGCGATGTATCATAAGCCTATGTATCCAGGGGGTATTTATCGCGATATTATTCCCGGTGTCAATCGAGATTTAGCAGATCTATGGGGTCCGTTGTTTGACGATTTTAAACTGACACTTGCGCTGGAAAACCACTATCATGTCCATAAACGTACAAAACCATTGAAACACAATGCTGTTTCGGCAGAACCAGGCGCAACTGTTTATCTTGGCGGTGGAGCGTGGGGAACCACACCCCGTAAAGTTAAACCGGATCTGTGGTATCTGGCTTCGGCATATTCGAAAAATCATATCTGGGTAATTGATGTATCGGAACAAAAGATCGACTATCGGGCAGTCGATGCCGAGGGTGTGGTTTTTGATCGGGGTGAGTCGTTTCCGTCCACACTGACTTCATCTATTTTAAGGTCTACCCAGTAATTCGGGTGATCGGAGACGCCTTCGTCTGTTTTTCCACCAGCCATTACGGTTAATCCACGGGTAATAATCCAATCGATTCTGTGTTTGTGGTCTATTTCTGGCAATGCCATAGCGATGGCATCGATTGAATTTGATTGAGAGAACAGAGATTTCAGCAGACTGTTTTGCGGACGTGTATTAAGGTCACCGAGCAGGATTGCGGGTTGGTAGCGTTTAAATTCATCAAGGATAAATTGCAGTTGCTGTAAGCGAATTTTACCACGATCCAAATGCGTCACTATGAATGTAACGGGTGTTTCATTGATTCGAATGTGAGCGCGAATCATGTTACGCAGACTGTGACTGGAGGCTTGGTTATAGATCAGTGGTAACGCGATCCATGAATTCACTGGAAAGCGGCTGAGCAGCCCGTTTCCGAAATAATCTTGGTACCATCTGCGTTGGTTGGGTGCGAATAACCAGCCGGTATCGATTTGTCTGGCGATGATTTCGGCCTGGTTTGTACTGTTGAATGGGAATGGCCCATCAAGCTCGTTTAGCCCGGTAATGTCCATGTTTTGCAATAACGCTGCAGAGCGGCTTAAATCTCGAATTTGGTCAGTACCCTTACCTCGATGGATATTATAAGTAGAGACTCGGAAAGTAGGTGATTTGGGGGTGCGCCACTGGGTTGGCGGATTGATATGAGTGCCGGATGAAGGTGGTATTGGGTGTCGTAAGTTTGCAAGCCAAATGTGCAGGCTAACAGACAGGCCCAGAAGCAATAGAACAATGACGTTGTATGATTTTCGCCAGTTCCTGGTTGCCATAGGCTCGGTACCTTTTCAATCTTGTGTTGATGGTTATTCGAAGCCGATAAGTCGTTGTTTGCCTCGTTGCACTTACTTAAATTAGTCCAACAGTCCTGCGATCGTGCGTCTGGCAACTGACCATTTCTTGACTCACTCTATCCGTCAATACAACAATGACGGAGCACTAGCTGTTATCTTCTTCTTTAAGGCAATCCTGGATAACTTGTTTTGCCGCTGACGCACATTTTCCGCACTGATTGCAGGCCCCCAACTTTGCTTTAAGATGGCGGATATGGCTGCAGCCGTCTTTGTTTACGCTGGTCCGGATTTGAGTCTCTGTGATGTTATTGCAGATACAAATATACAAAATGGTTTCCCAGGTTGCGAATAAGAATACTTTAATCGTATGCCAAATGCTAATGATTATCAATAGCAAATGTGAATAATCTTGTTAAATTGTGACAGAGTTCACATATTTTTGGATCGACAGCTTCGTCGAAGGGAGTCTGGTGAGTGAATTTTAACTCCTGGTTATTTTTTCCGGAAATATTGTTTTTAGCCTATTTATCCGATTATTAAAAAACCGTAACTGCTCGCCCCTCTATGGGTGATCTGTTCCGGAAGACGCCGTAAATACATCCTTGTAGGCTTGGATGCGGCTTCCCTGCCGCATACACTTCCTCCACAGATCCCCCAAAGAGGGCTGTTTCGATTAGTGGGGCAAGTATTTACAAAAAAACAGCGATTCGCTGATTAGATGCAAAATTGGGTGCCTGCCCTGACTGAGAAACTTGTTGAGTAGATGCAATATAATGAACAGTTTGCAGAGATTATTTGACATGTTATGAGTCGGGTTGCGCGCGCAGGATCAGATTCGCGTATACTATGTTCGTTTTCCAATTCGGCAATAATTTAAGAAAAATAAAATGGTTGAAATACGATATAAACTGCGCGAAAAGGATTTGATTGCGTTCAGCGAGCACGAAGTAAAAGATACAAGTGAGTTGCAGAAAACTGTTCGTCGGCATTCTGCAACGATTCCAGGGATTGTCTGTGGTTTGGCGTTATTTTATTTCTTTTATTATGAGGATCTTATCACGGCATTTTATATAGGGATTATTGGTGTGGTTTGGGGCTTATTGGCTCCCCTGTATTTTAAGAAAAGTTTCAAGAACCAGGTTAAAAAGCAATTCAGCGAAGAAGATTTGAAAGGCATTTTGGGCGAATATAAATTGCGGATTGAGAAAAAGGCTCTGGTTGAAATCAGTCCACAGGGTGAATCAAGGATTCTCTGGGATGAAATATTGCGCCTGGAGCTGACAAAACGATATGGGTTTATCTATCTCGATGCGAATGTAGCGCTCATAATACCTATCGAGACGATTAGCGAAGGGAAAATTGTCGAATTTGCTGATCTGGTTGATCAGCGGATTGAAGAATCAATGTGAAAGTTTAGTACTTATACAATGTGTCCTTACGAAGGAAGTACTAGACTAAGTCAAGCGTTTAAGTCTGGGATTAGCTGGCTTTTGAGCTGTTCGATTCGATCCTTAAGAATCAACTTTCTTTTTTTAAGTCGTCGCATTTGAAGCTGATCGACGTAGGGCTCTGCGCCGAGTCTGGTTATTATATCATCAAGATCCCTGTGTTCAGTTTTCAGTTCTGAAATTAGAGATTCTGTTGCTTCTGAAGATTTTTCCATCACGGCAATGCTTTACCTCGATACGATGGTTTGTGCATTGCCTTGTTTATTGTTCTCAATATATTGCACAGTGTTAAATTTAAGTAGAGGTTTCCCTGGGATCGTGGTACCGAGACTCCAGGGCAGCGACGCTTATTGATAAGTGTAATACAGATCCGGATGGTTTTGAGACTATTTGCCGATTAACATCGTCGATTCTGCAAAATAATTGTTTATTTCGATTGAAAAATGGACTTTCTATCTTAACGTACTCTAATCTCAAAACATGCTGAATTTTAATGATGTATCGATACGCCGAGGTGGCAACCTGCTGTTCCAACAGGCGACATTCGTTGTTTTTAGGGGCGTGAAACTTGGAGTGACCGGTGCAAATGGCAGTGGCAAATCGAGTTTGTTTTCGCTGATCCAAGGTGGGCTGTCAGTAGAAGAAGGACAATTCGGTATGCCGCCAGATTTGGTTATTGCACATGTTGCTCAAGAAACACCGTCTGTCGAAAAAAAAGCGATCGACTATGTGATCGACGGAGATACGAGCTTTCGGCAAACAGAGCAACAACTACGATTAGCCAGCCATTCGGAAAATGGTTTTGAACAAGCGAAGTTGCACCAGAAAATGGAGGAAATCGAAGGCTATTCTGTCCAGTCGCGAGCAGCGAAGTTAATGTCAGGATTGGGATTTCAACCGGATCAAATTCACTGTCTGTTGCCCAGCTTGTCTGGAGGATGGCGTATGCGATTGAATTTGGCACAGGCGTTGATGTGTCGTTCGGACATTTTGCTATTGGATGAACCGACTAATCATCTGGATTTGGATGCGGTAATTTGGCTACAGGATTGGTTGAAGGAATATTCGGGAACCTTGTTGCTTATTTCTCATGACCGGGAGTTTTTGGATTCGATCACTAACCATATTGCTCATATAGAACATCAATCGATCAAACTGTACCGGGGGAATTACTCGGCATTTGAAGTTTTCCGGGCTGAGACTCTGGCACTTCAACAGGCAACAAGAGCAAAACAACAGCGGGAGATCCAACATATTCGAAGTTTTGTTGACCGTTTTCGAGCGAAAGCGACCAAAGCGCGTCAGGTGCAGAGTCGACTAAATACGCTCAAGAAGATGGAGTTGATCGCACAAGCTCATGCCGATTCGCCGATTCGGTTTTCCTTTCAAAATCCGGATAAAACCCCCAATCCCCTTTTAAAGCTGGAAAAGCTGTCTATTGGTTATGGCGAAAGTACGGTTCTTTCCGGCGTAAACCTGATATTGTCCCCCGGTGATCGAATTGGTTTGTTGGGGCCTAATGGTGCAGGAAAATCAACATTAATTAAATTATTGGCCGGTGAAATCCAGCAGCAGCAGGGAAAACTCAAAATTGCCGATGATTGTAGTGTAGGCTATTTTGCCCAGCATCAATTGGAACAATTGCATGGTGATGAAAGTCCGCTGCAGCATTTTCAGACTTTAGCTTCGGGTGCAGTAGAAAAAGAATTAAGAAACTTTCTGGGTGGATTCGGGTTTCACGGAGATGAGGCGCTTGAACCCGTGGGATTAAGATCCGGAGGAGAGAAAGCCAGATTAGTACTGGCGTTACTTGCATTTCAGCGTCCCAATGTTTTGTTATTGGACGAACCGACAAATCATCTAGATCTTTATGTACGTCATGCCTTGAGTGTGGCGTTACAGGAATATTCTGGTGCAATGGTAATTGTTTCCCATGACAGGCATTTATTAAGAACAGTTACTGATCAATTCTATCTGGTTGCCAATGGCGGTGTTGAATGTTTCGATGGAGATCTGGAGGATTATCGAAATTTGTTGAATCAATCTAAAGGTGATTCGTCGCTCGATTCTGGTTCTCAGCAGTTGTTGGTATCAAAAAAAGATCGCAGACGTTTGCAGGCGGAACGTAGATTATTGTTGCAACCTCTGCATACCGCGTGTAAACAGGCGGAACTGAAACTGGAAAGCCTTCATACTCAACAAAAAAAATTGGATCTTGCTCTAAGTGATGCAAATCTATACGAATTGAATAATAAAGAAAAATTGCAGGAATTAATTGAAGAAAAAAACCAGATTGAACAATCGATTCTCAAGTCCGAACAAATTTGGTTCGATGCCTGCGCAAAGCTAGAGGATGAGGAAAACCGCAAAGGTGATATTCGCGGATCAGAAAGCTAATTGAAATCATAGGCTTTTGCAATATAATAAGTATAATATCGATATTATCTATGTGAAACGGGGTGCGAACGGTGTCTGGTAGAAGGTATATTCGGTCGCTTCAGATAGCAGTTCTTTTGCTGCTTGTCATTGCCAATTCTGTGTATGCAACCGAAAATCAGCCAATGTCCGAAGAAATTGAGGCTGAAGATCAGGCGGAATTCAATAGACTTATACACGTTCTGGACAAGCATACGGATATTGCCACAAAAACCAGGTTAAATGCAGATCATGTACCGGGTATCGTTACGGTTCTGTATAGTGATGATCTGGAAGCTCGCGGGATTCAAACGATAGAAGAGGCTTTGACTCTGGTGCCGGGCTATAACATTAGTACTGGCCGCGTAGAGAATCCGGAAATAAATGTTAGAGGTATAAACGAGGAGCTGTTTTCCGGTAACGTCAAAATTATGCTGAATTCCACCAGCTTAAATTCACCGCGCACCGGAGGGGCAATTGCAATATTAGCTCTACCGATTAACCAGATTGAGAGAATTGAAGTCATTCGTGGGCCGGCATCAGCAGTGTATGGTGAATATGCCTACGCGGGTTTAATTAATGTGGTGACCCGAAAAACGGATAATAAAGCGTTTGTGCGCTACGGTAGTTTCGACAGTATTCAGGGCGGTGGCGTTTTCTCGTGGGCTGACCCGGATCTCGACCTTCGTGTTAATGGAAATTTTGCCGGTTCATCGACAGGTGGAGCCAAGCTGGATGCAGGAGCAGATATTCTTCACCAGGATTTTTTCGGATTGGCAGATATATCGAACTCGCCAGGTTCCGTCAATGAATCGCAAGAAAACTATTCGGTCGGGTTTACTGTTGAATATAAAGATTTTTCATTAATGACACAATTCTTTGAGCGCGGAACCAACGATGGGTTTGGAGCAGCTGAAGCGTTGCCACCACGGCAGGACGGGGAAAGAGCCAGACAACAAATCTGGATTACAGAAGCCCGAAAGAAAATCGAGATATTGCCGACATTAAACGCAGAACTCAATATCGGATGGAGAGAGCACGATATCACGGTTCAGAATGAATTTATATTTCCGCCGGGATTTCCGGGTTTTCCTGACGGATTTATCTTTGGTCTTAGCTATGATGAAAGCGAAATTCGCGGTGGTATAGATCTAAACTTTTCCGGTCTTGATGATCATACAATATTAATTGGCTGGTCTAGTTATAGTACAGAGATTGATAATGCTTTTCTGGAGACCAATTTTGTCCCTTCGACTGGCCAGCCACTGCCAAATATTCGTCGATTCAGGGGTACCGAGAATTTTGTAGATATCGGGTTCAGTCGTTTTCTAAACAGTGTTTTCATTCAGGACGAATACCAGATTATTCCAGAATTAACTGTTACTGCCAGTCTTCGTTACGATGTCTACGACAAACTGGAAAATAATCTGAGTGGACGAGTCGCAGTGGTTTGGCGGTTGATAGATGAGCATGTGCTTAAAGCACAATATGGGCGGGCGTATCGACCACCCACTTTCCAAGAATTAGTGGGTAATAATCCACCGACATTTGTGGGTAACCCATCTCTTGGAACCGCAACCATCGATACCTATGAAATAGGTTATATTTATGATGTGCCACAAACTACGGCCAAAGCGACTATTTTTTACTCTGATCTAAACGATGTAATCGGTTTGGGTGGACAAGGTACCCAAACATTTGTGAATACAGAGGGTTTGCATATCTGGGGTTTCGAGCTTGAACTGGAGCAAAAGTTGATTGAGTCCCTGAAGTTCGATGCTAATCTTTCGTATTCGAAAACTTTTGATCTGGATACTCGTGCATCGGTAGCCCGATCAGTCGAATGGTTGGCTAATGCCGGGTTGTTATATGAGCCGGTGAACGATGTTACTTTGAATTTACAATATCGTTATGTTGGTGATCGAATTCGAAGTTCGGCGGATACTCGGGGAGTGTTACCTGGCTACCATATGTTAAATTTTACCGGCAACGTTTTTAATCTTGGATACTCCGGTATTACTTTTCGCGCCGGTGTTAAGAATGTTCTGGATAATAGAATTATTGAACCGGCTCCAGCAAATACCTACGCCCGGGATTACCCCAGAGCTGGCCGCTGGTGGTGGCTGCAATTGGAATACCAATATCATTAAATCAGGTTGCAGCAGTGTTTCTTACAACCTATCATAAAATTACACATCGTCGCCATTTAGTCGCAGGCATTATGCTATGCATTGTGCTGTGTTTTTGTGTGACGGTCTATGCTCGTCCCAGCGATAAAGATGTGCGTCTTATATCGGCTGGACTGGATCTGTTTTCAAGCTTTCTTGCGGCCGATCTCGGTATTGCCAGCAAATCAGATACTGACGGTCGTTTGTTGCTGGTGTTGGTTTATAGGGACGACGAATTAAGGGCTGGTGTACTTGTCGAACGGCTCAAATGGATCGATACAATCCGTGGGATATCTGTTCGCATTCAACTTTTGGCTGTTTCTGATCTGGAGACATTAAATATTGATGTGCCTGCTGGTATTTTTATAAGCCAGCGTCTGGATGATCAAAATCTTCATTCAGTTATTCAATACAGTATACAACACAAGGTATTGTTATTTTCTCCATTCGCGTCGGATGTAAATAAGGGCGTCGCTACAGGAATTTCGGTTACTGACAGAATACTTCCGTATATCAATGTCAAAAGTGTGCATGAGTCCGGCATTCGCCTCAAGCCTTTTTTTCTGAAGATTGCAAAGCGGTATGAATAAGCGCGGAGCGCATTTTACTTTGAATTCATTGACAGGGAGGGTTACGTTTATGTTTTTGACCGTGGCAATCATGATGACCGTATTGCTCAGTTTTTATTGGTTACTCCACTTGAAGCCTGAATTGAATGCAATGGCTCTTTCAAACGCCACTGCAATTGCTCAAAGTCAGGCGCATATGATTGAGGATGTTTTAAGTATACAAGGAGATGACAAACGAGTTGAAAAACTCCAGAGTACAGTCAATAAAATATTATTACTAAATGATTCCAATTTGCACCAGCCATTCACTCTGGGAATAATTCTTGAACTCGATCTGGATGTAGTCAATGTGCCTGATCATTTGATGGAATTGCGGGTTGGAAAAACTGTCTGTGGGCAATGTATCCTGTCTGATATTCCATTGTTTTCCAGGCACAGCAAAGAATTATTGGGAATAGCCAGCTTTTATATGAATGATGCGCCCTACCAATTTTTGGTGACGAGTATCCGCAATCAATTAACAATAGGCGCCGTAGTATTAATAGGCCTGGTTTTTATCTGTTGGCGGATTATTCGCAGTCTGGTTCACCCACTCTGGGAATTGGCCTATAGTCTACAGGGTCAAAAGTATGCTGAATCTGATTCGAAGGATTTGGTTGAAGTAAAACACATACACGCCAAGTCTGAATTAATTAAGCAGTATTCGCCGGATACTCGTCTGTCCGGGTTTGTAAGCGAGGAAATTCTTTTCGTGAAACAGGCAATTGACGGTATGTTTGCCGCTAACAATCGTCAACTTAAAGAATTAGTCGATGCCAGGAAATACACTGAAAGTATCATTGAATCGATGCGCGAGATTCTGTTGGTGATTGATACTGAAGGTGCTATTGAATCGGTCAATGACTATGCGGCTAAGGCTTTAGGCTATACCAAAAAAGCTCTTGTTGGTAAACAAGTTAACGAAGTTTTATTGCACGATATAGTAACATCTTCAGATTCAACAAGTGTTAATGGCAGTCAATTTACCCAAGCTGCAGAAATTCCACATATAGAAGCCAAAATGCTTCGTAAAAATGGATCGGAGTTGACAGTTTTATTATCGTACGCACAGCGCAGGTCAGGATTAAATAAATCTTCAGAGGTAGTTTGTGTTGCCAAGGATATAAGCGATTTAATGAAAGCTGAAGAATCATTATATTTGACCCAGGCTTGCGTGGACCAGGCTGCTGAGGCTGTTTTTTGGGTAGATAAACAAGCCAATATATTTTTCGTAAATACCTCAGCATGCGAGAGTTTGGGGTATTCGAAAAGTGAATTACTATTACTTAAAGTTTTTGATATTTCGCCTGAGGTGACGAATGAACTATGGTCTGATTTTTGGGATGAAAGAAGATCCAAAGGTTCTGATCTTTTCGAAAGTGTTCATCGACGAAAAGACGGTAGCGAGTTTGAGACCGAAGTCGAAACCAACTATCTGGCCTATAAAGACAGCGAAATGATGCATGTTTATGTCCGTGATATTAGCGAACGAAAAAAAACGGAATGGGCCATCAGGAACCTCAATGAAAATTTGGAATCCCGTGTAGAAGAACGGACTGCCGAATTAAAGTCTGTACAGCTCGAACTGGTAAAGAGAGAGCGCCTGGCAACGCTGGGTCAACTGACTGCGATTGTGAGTCATGAACTGAGAAATCCACTGGGTTCAATTCGATCTTCGACATATACTATTGCCATGAAGCTCAAGGATAAGGGGCTGGGAGTTGAAAAGGCTCTGGATAGAATAGAGCGAAGTATTATTCGTTGCGATAATATCATTGGCGAATTATTGGAATACACCCGTAATCAGCCCTTGTCACTGCGTTGCATAGACTTCGATTTATGGCTTTCGGAACTATTGGAGGAATTGCTGCTGCCGAATGGGATTCAATTGGTGCATAAGTCGAATGCGCCAGGAAAAGTTAATCTTGATCCTGATCGGTTTAGGAGAGTTATCATTAACTTATTCGACAATGCAATACAGGCAATTCAGGAACAAGATGATTCCAATGTCTCGGAGAATTATTTGATGATCTCAACAAGTAAACTGAACGGAAAACTGGAACTGGTGATCGAAGACACAGGCGTGGGTATTGATGCCGAAGGGCTAAGCAAAGTATTTGAGCCACTGTACAGCACTAAAGGATTTGGTGCGGGACTGGGATTATCCATTGTTAAGCAAATAGTTGAGCAGCATGGTGGCAATATAGAAGTTAGTTCAGCGCCCGGAAGAGGGGCTCGTTTTGAGATAGGTTTGTTTACCGGGTAAAATAAAGATCAGTCGTTTTTCTTCGCTGAGTTTGTCCGGGAATGGAATGCAACGGCAGAATTTATTTGTGTCCGCTTTTTTGTGCTTTATCGAAGCAGGGTGAAAAAAAATCATTCTTGAAGGAAAATAAGACTGAGGAAGTATGTCTGAATTCTCAGTATTTTAGCCGATAAAGACCTATAAAAACTTTTGTATCTATTGGACTATACTAAACCTATGAAAATGAGTGTACTTATTGTTGATGATGATCTTGATTTTGCCGAAAGTCTCGCCGAACTTATCCAGATTGAAGGACATAGTTCTCATGTTTCAACCAGCGGTGTTGACGCCATATCACAGTATTCACAGAAACCTTTCGATCTGGTTTTGATGGATATGAAAATGCCAGGTATGAATGGGGTCGAAGCATTCAATGGTATTCGAAAGGAATATGGCGGTGCGCAAGTAGCAATGATGACAGGGTTTGCGGTGGAATCGCAGTTATCTGAGGCCTTGCATAATGGTGCCTTGGAAATTTTGACTAAACCTATCCAAATAAATGCGCTTGATTCGTTACTGGAGCATACACTTAAAAAACAAACGGTTCTTTTAGTTGACGATGATGTGGATTTTTCTTCCAGTGTAAAAGAAATTTTGGAAAACAAGGGATTGAGAACCATAGTTGTCACTGGTGGTGATGAAGCTGTCATTGCTGCTTTACATGGCGGTTTTGACGTTTTATTGCTGGATATTCGATTGCAGGGAAACCATGGATTAGAAATCCTTGAGCACCTTAAGCAAGAGGGTCGTATTATTCCTACCATTGTAATTACTGCCTACATTGAAGAAGAAGGCGAAGCGGTCAAACAATTCAGTGAGGAATGGGGTGTGGAAATAATGGCTAAACCCATTCATCCTGGGCAATTACTCGATTCTATTCGAGGGTTTGTTACCCTTAATGACTAATATATTATGGCAACACAGTCAGAGCGGCGAGTACTAATTGTTGATGATGATAGAGACTTTGTTGCCAGTCTTGGGGAGCTGTTTGCGTCATGGGGTTTTGAATACGAGGCAGCATTTTGCACTGAATCCGCATTGAAAAAATTCAAAGAATTTAATGTGCAAGTGGCGTTGGTGGATATTCGCTTAGGTACGCAAAATGGTCTGGACTTGCTCAGTCAATTAAAAGAATTTAACCCGAATCTTATCTGTATCATGATGACGGCTTATTCTGATATAGATACCCTCACGTCGACGCTTAAACAAGGGGCTTATGATTATCTCAATAAACCTTTTGCGCCTTGTGATTTGTTAAAAAGCCTTGACCGGTGTTTCGAGAAAATCAGGCTTGAAGACGAAAAAGCCGCGCTACAACAGCAACTACATCAAGTTCAGAAGTTAGAGTCACTGGGTATTATGGCAGGAGGAATAGCACATGATTTCAATAATATCCTTGCTATCATTTTTGGTAACACCAATCTGGCACTGGAAAAAATGAAAGGCATTCCATTTCAGAAATGTCCGGCAGAAAACAGATCTTCACTGGAAGGAAATCTCAATCAAATATTGCAAGCAAGCAGTCGGGCAACTGAATTAGTCAATCAAATTCTTGTTTTTAGCCGCCAGGAACAACAGAGCTATGAAACAATTGATCCGGTCAAAGCATTGACTGAGTCCCTTAATCTTTTGAGATCTATTATTCCAACTACAGTAAATATCAGTCAGGAATTGGATGAACCCTGTGGGCTTATTAATGCTGATCCGACACAGATTCACCAGATTTTAATGAATCTGTGTGGTAACAGTGTTCATGCTATGAATGATACGGGTGAATTGCTGGTGAAGCTGGAATCTGTTGATCTTTTAGCTGCTGACTTTGGTTCGCATTCAGATCAACCGCCGGGAACATATGCCCGATTAACCATCGCGGATTCGGGAAGTGGTATTCCCACCGAAATAATGGGTCGCATCTTTGATCCTTTTTTTACTACAAAAGCTGTTGGTGAAGGAACGGGTATAGGGTTGGCGGCAGTTCATAGCATAGTGAAAAATCACCGGGGCTACATTGAGGTAGACAGTTCAATGGGCAAGGGAACAATATTTCATATTGATTTCCCTCAAGTGAAAGGAACGCTTTCTCATAAAGAGGAAATTCCAGCGCCGCGAAATTTAGGCATGCAACAAAGAATCCTTTTTATTGATGATGAAATTGCTATCGTAAAAATAGCAAATGAAATCTTGCAGCAATTGGGATATCGAGTCGTTGCAAAAACCGATAGTACGGATGCTTTTGAATTGTTTAAAAGCAGGCCGGAAGAATTTGATCTCGTCATTACAGATCTCAATATGCCGCATATTTCCGGTCTGGATATGGCTGAAGAAATGTTAAAAATAAGACCGAATTTGCCTGTTATTCTATGTTCTGGCTATTTTCCTCAAAGAATTGATCAAAGAATAAAGGACATAGGGATAAGTGAATGCTGTATTAAACCCCTGTCAATCGAAGATTTGTCGCGAGTTGTGTTTGCTTCATTGGGGCAATGTAGTGATATGGCCTCTTAGGAGGCTTTCTGTTTCCGAGCCAGCCGATCATGTGCATGTGCCACTTGACGTGTCAGTCTGGTCAATACTTGTTTCACTTCATAGTCAATACCATCGGAATCCGAGCCTGTTTGTGGTGTCGCGTGGCTCGAACAATTTTCTACAAGCGCGGTGAGGTATTAGCTATGCGTCCACATCTGCTGCACTCATCAAGCAAAGGCACTAGACCAAACAGGCGTCGTATTGTTCATGTCGAGTGCTGCGGCTCTAAACTTCCACAGGAGTTTGCGTGCGCGTCTAAATCCCTTGGGCAATACACGCTGGAAAATCAAGCACAAATATTTTTCACCGGTTCCAGATCGAAATTCGGTATATCTGTCCTGGCGTTTTAATACTGGAATGTAACTGTGCCATTTTCACCGGCAATAATATCCTTTTTCTGAATTACGCCTAGATAAAGATAACAGCCCAGTAAGGGGGTCTCTTCGATCCACCCGTCAGTATAAGTTTTTCAGAAAAAATACCTGAGGTTTGCTACTTCGTTGTTGAAGTATTAAAGAATTCTTTAATGACGGGTGCAAAGCGTTCTTCATCAATCAGAAATGCGTCGTGACCTTCTATCGAAGGAATATTGTA
The DNA here is from genome assembly GCA_964528035.1 of uncultured Methylococcaceae bacterium. GTDB lineage: Bacteria > Pseudomonadota > Gammaproteobacteria > Methylococcales > UBA1147 > CAZGQY01. The sequence continues at coordinate 32,849 of CAZGQY010000016.1, forward strand.
AAACTGTGTTCTGAGCCCGTTTTTCTGCAGAGAATTTGCGATTTCTCGTTGTTGATCGATAGGGAACAGTAGGTCGGATTCTACTCCAATAATTAAATTGTCGACGGTTTTTAATTCGCCAAGTGCGGTGTGGCAATCTTTGCCGTGATCGGCAAGATCAAACCAGTCTAAGGCTCGGGATAAGTAGAGGTAGCAATTGGTATCAAATTTATCCACAAAGCTCTCGGCATTGTATTGCAGATAAGATTCGACGCAGAATTCTGCAGCAAATGCTGTGTTTTGAGCCTCAGTTTTAAGGATTTTATTTCTGCCAAACCTTTGTGTAAATTCTTCCGCTGATCGGTAACTGATTAATCCCAGTTTTCTGGCCAGTCGGATTCCTTCGGTTGGTGGGTTGTTGAAATCATAGTTACCATTATCCCAGCGCGCGTCGCTGCGGATAATTTCCCGTTGCAGAGAACGTATAGCGATGGCGAAGGTCGTCGCGTGAGTTGCAGCAGAAATTGAAACTAAGCGTTTTACTTCGCCAGGAAACATAACCGCCAGGGCAATCGCACTCATTCCACCCAATGAAGGGCCAATAACCGAATGCAGTTGTTCAATTCCCATTGATCGGTATACTTCTCGACCGGATGTGGCTATATCTTCAATGGCAAGCTCTGGAAAATCCAGGCGATATGGGTAACCAGTGGCCGGATTGATCGATGCGGGACCTGTTGATCCAAAACAGCTGCCTAAGGAATTCACGCATATGACGAAAAATTGTCGGGTATCGATGGGCTTTCCTGGCCCAATTATGAATTCCCACCATCCTTTGCGAGAATCCTCGGGTGATGCTGCTGCGTGCGCACTGGGAGACAATCCCGTAAAAAGTAATACTGCATTGTCTTTGTTTGCGGATAGCTTCCCCCAGCATTCATAGGCTATTTCAACACGAGATAGCTGTCCACCTCGAATCAGATCAAAGGGACGATCGATCTGGAGTATGTTTTTTGGGCACGGTGAGCCCGATAGCGATTGAGAACTAGCGACCATTGTTTTAACTTTAGATATCTGTAACGATTGTGCTAACCAAGGGTTAGTTTTTCAAATATTCTGAATCCTGCGACGTAGGTGCCAATCGCGGATCCAATTGTACTGAACAAAAAGATCAGCAGTGTGCGTGCCACTCTATTGTGCCACCATCCTTTCAAATTCGAAACATCGGTTCTTAGTTGGCTGAAATCTCCAACTTCGGGTTTTCGAATAAAAATTTCTGTTGCTGCAGTCACAAAGCCCGCGCCTATCATTGGATTTAGGGAGGTTAATGGTGCGGCAATGAATGCAACCAAAATTGTGAGTGGATGGGCTGCGGCCAGTAATGCACCCAATGCCGATAATCCTCCATTTATTAATACCCAGTCCAGCATTATATCCAATCCCAGTTCTGTATTTCGAGAGAAGCCAATGCCGAAACCAACCAGAACGAGCAGAACGATCAGCCACGGAAAACTTTTGAGCCAACGGCTTCGTTTGGGAACGTGCTTGAGTCGCGACAGGGATTCATCAATTTGGGCTGTAGATGGAGGGGTATTTTTTAGACGAGTGCTCATTCCTGCCACATGACCTGCACCGACAACCGCGAGTATATTGCTGTACTCTGTAGTTTCCAATTGGGAAAAAAGACTCATTGACATATATTCGTCACGCTCCTGTATAAGCGGTTTGAATAAGGATTCATTTTGTTCGGCGAACTGGTGCAGCGCGGATTCAAGCATATCGCCTTGTTTCAGCTTTTCAATTTCTTCTTCCGAGACCTTTTCGTGATTGACAACGCTGGCCAAAAGGCCGGCAATGAGTTCGAATCGTCGCCACCAAGAAACGTTGGCATAAACACGCTTTAAAGTGGTGCTGATTTCCCGGTCGATCAAGAGTACCGGCAATTTCAATTTATCGGCAAGTTGAATGGCTGCTTTCATTTCAGCCCCGGGTTCTATGCCTATTTCATCGGCAATCCTTTGTTGATAGGCGCCTAATGCGAGGTTGGCAATTACCATTGTGGTTTTTTTGTCCCGCAAGACCTGGAACAGATCCATTTTAGCAAGGCTGTCTGGATTCATAATTGCGTTATGTCGATTACTACACAGCTCGACCGCAACCGCATCAAAAAGGCCGCTGTTTAGTGATGTGCTGACGTCTTCCACGCTGGATCGAGAGACATGGGCAGTCCCCAGCAGGGTAATTTGCCGATCTTTTATATTTATGTTTGTGCGGGGGTCTTGTTGTTTATTCAAGCTAATCTCTTTTTTGCAATGGATCGAACTCAAGCGAATGAATCAGGCGAAATTCGACAGTATGGTCAGCGTCTCTGTTCGAAATTAATATTGCGCCAGTCCAATTGCGGGTTAATGTGCGCTTACTCGCTGAACTGGTTGTTGGGAGCGCGTGAATTATTTCTGACAGTGGGAAAGTTCACTGTCAGGTGATAGGTATGAGGGTTTTGAATTTCTTTATAAGTGGCTACAGCAAAAATAGTCATTATTAGTCGATTACCCGCAAAACTGTTTGAGCATTACAGCAAAAGCTGCATCATAAAAAACCCCGCCGTCAAGGCGGGGTGTTGCGACGCAACAGCGTTTTCTCTTTATTTATTGAGGGACTACGTTTGTTGCCGCTAGTCCTTTTGGTCCTGTTTGCGTATCGTATGAAACCATCTGGCCTTCGGCCAGTGTTTTATACCCATCACCCTGGATTGCGGTATGGTGAACAAATACATCCTCTTTCCCATCTTGAGGTTCTATGAACCCGAAGCCCTTTTTATTGTCAAACCACTTTACAGTGCCAGTAGCCATCACTTATTCCTCTACTTGATTTTTTAATAGCACGCAGATTTCGCTAAGAATCCAACGAACATTCCATCAACCTAGATTTAGGGGTAAAGCCAACCGAGAAACGTCCACCTGCCTTTGCTGTAGTTGCTCGAATTAGGTCCTGCTAGTTCTTTGTTCCTGCACCAAGCATATGAACTTTTCTCAACCGGCTCTATCCAATATTTCTAAGTTGTCAGAATACTAGAAATTATTATTACGGATTCCTATTTTTCAAAACGCTAATATCCACGTAAAAAGGAGTATAACTCTATCGGCTCCACCCGGCTATCCCTTTATTTGACTTTGGTTATTTTATGGCAGATTGTGGAAGATATAAAATCTTTAGTCAAAGTGTAAATTCGTTGGAGTGAATTCGATTATTGGCCATTTTTCAGTGTAAATATTTAAGAATTTCAGTGTCTACTCGTGGTATTAAACAGAAGAGGGCGCAAGTCATAGATTGTTTGAACTTCTGTAACAGAGATATTGCAGTAGAGCTTGCATGGTAGAAATCATGCGTTGCAATAATCAATGATTTGCATCCTGCTCAACCAACTTACAGGGTGGTTGCTGATATATTTAAATCTGGTCAATTTCTGTCAGTTTATATAAACCACCTAAAACCAGCGCATTTGGGCTGATCGTACCAATTACTTCGCGGTCATCGATTACAGGTGCTCGAACCAGATCGTATTTGGCAAATAATCTGGAACAATAGCGAATGTCCATATCCGGATGTACAGAAATTACGGGTTTAGTCATGATTTCATAGACGTTGACTCTTTCCGGAGCACGGTCTTTAGCCAAAACGTGCCGGGCAATATCGCCTGCGGTAATTAAGGAATATTCGTCGTCTTCATGTCTTTTGTTAACAATCAATACAGAAGTTCTTAAGGATTTCATGATCTTTAAAGCTTTTTGAATGGTTGCGATGCCATCGATACGACCAAAATCCTGTTTCATTACATCCCGTACACGAATTATTTTACGATCTTCTTTCATATTTCATCCTCGACGACCTGAGTGAGCTCTTCCACCTGGTGCATGACACCAATTGCATCCTCGACATCTATTTGGAAGGCTATTCCGGTGCCTGGTTTGGTGTCAAATTCTCCTGCTTTGGCGATTGCCTCCAGGATGTGTCGGCTTAAATGTTCTTCGACTAGAAATAACAGTACGTCGCGCTGAGTTTCCAGGGTTAATCCGAAGAATGTTTTCGATTGGTGTATGCCTTCACCTCTGGCGTTGTTTATTACAGTCGCTCCCATCGCGCCATAATCGCGTGATGTGTTGAGTACCAAATCGGTTTTATCGTCTTCCACAAATGCGATGATCAACTTAAAATGCATAATCAGTAACCATGAGTTATCAAAATGTAAAAAGTTTTTTATTGAATAAAAAAAGAGAGTTGTTATCCATTGCTTAATTATCGCTCGACTTGTTCATGGATTCAGCGAATTGAGCGTAGCCAAGTACTGCGATAATGGGAAACAGGCTGGCGAATGCGATTAAACCGAAACCATCCAGAAGAGGATTTCGACCCGGTACTGAGGACCCTAGTCCCAATCCTAATGCTGTAACCAGTGGTACCGTGACTGTAGAAGTAGTGACGCCACCGGAGTCGTAGGCCAGTCCAATAATTAGCTTTGGCGCAAAAGCAGTTTGCAGCAACACAATGATGTAACCGGTGACTATATATAGATACAAATCAGATCCGGTGACTATTCGATAGGTGCCTAATGAAATTCCGAACGCGACGCCAGCAGATACTGCAATGCGCAGTCCAAACGCATGAATCGCGCCACCGGATATTTCCTGGGCTTTTAATGCAACTGCGATGAGCGATGGTTCTGCCAGGGTAGTTGAAAATCCAATACATGCCGCAAATACATACACCCAACTGTATGCTTGCCATGGCACTGTTTGTGCCTCGCTAAGAACGCCTGTGAAACCAGGGTCAGTCAGTTGTTGGGCCATAAGTTTACCAATTGGGAAGAGTGCGATATCGAGACCTTTAAGAAATAAGGCGATGCCGAGCAAAACATATATAAAGCCTGCTAATAGTTTTTTGGGGTTTGCCAGTGGGCGGCGAATCACAAACAGTTGAAAGCCGATAAAGGTTAGCGCAATGGGTATAACGTCACGAACTGTCTCCAGGAGGGTACGCAGAAAATCGAAGAACCAGTCCACCTTAAACAATTATTCCGTAAGCCATAACGAATATCATGGGTGTAAGAGATGCAAATGCGATTAAGCCAAAGCCATCTACCATGGCGTTGCGACCCTTGATGGCAGAGGCCAGGCCAATCCCCAGTGCTGTAACCAATGGTACGGTAATTGTCGATGTGGTCACTCCCCCGGAATCGTAGGCAATCCCAATGATTTCTTTTGGTGCAAAGAAGGTCATAACCATGATAATTGTATATCCAGGAATGATCAGATAATGTAAAGGCCATCCACGAATGATTCTCAATACACCAATAACAATGGCGAATCCGACCGATAATGCAACGCTTAATCTCAATCCCAGCGCATAATCCGATCTGGCGTCGATCGAATTCGCAATGACAGTGCTCTGAGCGGCTACATTAGCAGCTTCGTCTGCGACTGCGATCAAAGCAGGTTCGGCAATGGTGGTACCAAACCCTAGTGCGAATGCGAAGCAGATTAGCCAAAACAGACTGCCTTTGCGGGCAAACGATTTTGCCATAGTTTCCCCGATTGGGAATAACCCCTGTTCTAGTCCCTGGATGAACAGAGTCAGTCCCAGAACGATCAAAATTGCACCACCAATCAGATCCATTGTATTGTGGAGAGGTTGGCGAATCACGAAAATCTGAAACACAAGAATAACCACAATGATGGGCAGGAGGTCAAAACAACTGCTGACCAGATTGCGAATAAATCGATTTTTTATCACGGAATGGAATTTGCCCGGTGATCGTAGATACTCCAATTTAGCGGATATTTCAGGTAAAAGCCAGATTTCAGCTTATCTGAAGTCCTGGTTGGGTTGTAGTTTGTGGATTAATTAATTTATTCGGCCCTGAGGAGCGAGGATTCAATAATATACGAATCTTGACTTGTCTTATTGTCCGTCTTCTGTGTTGTAGCAACAGTTGTGTAGCCCTGCTATGCGCCTGTTGCTACGCCTTGAAGAC
>CAZGQY010000017.1:0-38609 GCA_964528035.1 uncultured Methylococcaceae bacterium
GTGATCGGCACGTCCGGCGTCGCGGACGCCTGGATCGGAGCGAACCCGACGGCCTCAAGTTACTTTGATGGACGGATTGACGACGTGCGTATTTATGGAGAAGCAATCGATTCGACAATAATCCAGCAGATAATTGCGGGAAATCTGAAAATTGATGGTGATAACGAAGCACCCGTGGGTATAGTGGACTCCTACAGTCTTCCTGAGAATACTTCGTTGAACATCGATGCCTCCATTGGAGTTTTGTCCAATGATTCAGATCCGGATCATGATGTCTTGCAGGCTGTACTCGAAAGTGGTGTGAGCAATGGAACTCTGAACCTAAATTTGGATGGGTCTTTTGTTTATACGCCGGCTGTTGATTTTTCTGGTACGGACAGCTTTGTTTATCAGGCAAGTGATGGAATTCTTTTGTCCGCTTCAACGACGGTCACAATTACAGTCACGGGTGATAACGATGTCCCTGTTGCAAATGCGGATTTGTATACCACACCGCCGGGTGTTGTATTGTCGGTTGATGCCGTATCAGGGTTGCTTGCCAACGATACCGATCCTGAAAACGATGTGCTGCAGGTTGTTTTGATCACCGATGTGTCTAGTGGCAATCTGATTCTGAATACTGACGGATCATTTGAGTATACACCGGACGGTGGTTTTGTGGGTACGGACAGCTTTACCTATAGTGCGGATGACGGATCTTTGTTATCACCGGCAGCAACAGTCAGTATTGATGTTGTAGTTTCTAACAGTCCCCCGATAATACAAACTGGTGAGGTTTCATTTACGAAACAGGTTGTGGATGTGAATGCCCTGCAGACTCATATCGCTCTAGGTGCTGATCTTGACAATGATGCTGATATCGATGTGGTGGCAACAGACTTTGTAAATGACTCGGTCTACTGGTATGAGAAACAGGCTGATGGCAGTTTTATCAAACACATACTGGATAGTGCTTTGGACGGAGCATACCCGGCGTATTTAGCGGATGTTAATCTGGATGGGTTTACTGATATTCTGGCAGCTGGATACGATGCTGATACAGTTGTCTGGTATGAAAATAATGGGGATGGATCTTTTACTCGCAATGACATTGATAATTTAGCTGATGGCGCTCATTCGGTGGTAACGGCTGATGTAGATGATGATGGAGATATTGATTTGCTGACGACCAATCAGGATGAAGGCAGTGTAAACCTCTATATGAATGATGGTAACCAGAATTTTACACTCAGTGTTATAGATTCGGCAGCTACTGGTGCAAAACGGGCTGAGTTTGCCGATGTCGATAGCGACGGTGATATGGATCTGGTTGCTGCGAGTTTCTTTATCGATGAAATTGCCTGGTACGATAACGATGGCAATGAAAATTTTACCAAGCGGGTTATCGATAATACTGCTGATGGTGCGTATTTTGTGTCGATTGATGATTTTGATGGTGACGGAGAAAAAGACATTATTGCCGCCAGTCAACTCGACAATACGATCGCCTGGTACAAAAATACAGGTGCGGGAGGATTTATTAAAAATGTCATCGATGGTGGTGCTAATGGAGCCAGAACAGTAATATCGGCAGACGTTGATGGAGACGGAGATATAGATGCGATTGTCGCAAGTGTTGATGACGATACTATCGCCTGGTACCAAAATGACGGCAGTGGCCAATTTTTTAAACTGCCAATTGATGTTGCAGCGTTGGGTGCCTATGGTGTCAATGCGGTAGATATGGATAAGGATGGTGATTTTGACGTAGTAACGGCCTCTCGCGACTCGAATGAAATAGCAGTCTATACGCAGAGTAAAATTCATGGCATAACACTGACTGTCGGTGGATCTATTGTGATTGACGCGACCCGTCTGCTTACCGTCGATGCGGATGATGGTGCATCAGATTTGGTATATACAGTATTGGTTGCTCCGGTTACAGGAAATTTGGAATTAAGCGGGAGTTCATTGTCTGTAGGGGAAACATTTACCCAGGAAGATGTAGATAACGGGCTAATTAGTTATATACATAGTGGCGTTTCTTCTGCAGGCGACTTTGCAGATTTTTCCGTTATGGATGGTGGCGAAAATGGTGTATTGCCTGCAACGGGAAGATTGTCATTTATCATTGTAGATTCTGCTGATTCGCTTGTCGAACTACCGTTGGATGAAGGAACGGGAACAGATGTAAGTGATATTAGTGGAACAGGTAACGATGGAGTACTTGTAAATGGCCCACTCTTTGAGGCGGACAGTGCTGATTCCAGCCCATTTTCGGTTCGCTTTGATGGAGTCGACGACTATATAGATCTCGGTGGTGTGGATGTGAATGGCAGTGGTTTGAGTGTGGCTGCGTGGTTCAACGCAGATACCTTCTCTGGTTCTTCAACTGATCCCAGGATTATTTCCAAGGCTTCAGGTACGGGTGCCAATGAGCATATATTTATGCTCGGCGTTCTACAGTCCGGAAGCACGCAAAGGCTTAGAGTCCGTATTCGAATCGGTGGAGTAACGACGACTTTAATTGCGAGTGGTGGTGATATTTCTACGGGGACATGGTATCACGCAGCGGCTACATACAATGGATCGATTTTGAAAATATACCTGGATGGTACACGGGTCGGTAGCGTTCCGCTTTTTGGTAATGTTGATACAGATCCTTCGATTCCCGTTACGATTGGCAGTCAGCCTCCAGGAGCTGGTGGTCAATATTTTGACGGATTGATTGATGATGTACGTATATTGCAACGCGCTATTAGTGAGAATGAAATCGCTGATATTGTGGGCAGTAGCGGGCCATAGCGGGTTCCTGGATCCACAATGACCACGATATGGACCACTCATTTGGCCTTGATTTACTGAGGAGGTTCTAGTACTCAATCACAGTTGTGTTGGGGGGTAGGTTATGTCGAGAAGTGGTCAGCTGCTAGGCGCAGGACTAGTCGCACGTGTCAAGCGAGTGCAACAACGCAGATGGCTGCTTATCGGCTGATATACCCGTCAATACAACTGTGATGGAGTACTAGTTTAAGTGGACATTTAATTTGGTGGTGTTCCACAAGCGATTCTACAAATGCTTAGGAATAGATTTTGTCACGAAATATAGTACGGCCATTTCTGTTGGATTTATCGCGTAATGCAAAGCGCTTTCATATGCAATTCGAGTTGGTTCAGGCTTGCTAAAGCGAGTGCTGCAACGCTGAAGCTGGTCGATTAGGCTGATATGCCTGTCAATTTGACCTGCTAAGCCTTGATTCGAAAGTGTTAGTTGCCACAATGTCCAATTAACTCTTTTCAATTCCACAAACTCTATTCGCTAATCTTGATAAGCCAGCTTTCTTCTGTAATACAGGATTTTGGATGGCTGTATCCGCTGATCTTAATGACTGCATAAACATCAATCAGTTCGGCTGGTATATTTCCAGTCACTTGAAGACCATAGTAGTCTTTTACCTCTAACTTGACTTTTATGCCTTTGACCGAGGCTTTAATTGAACCTGGAATCGTATTCTGCGATGCGGTAAAAGAAAATTCTGATCCGGGAGCTACTACGCTACTTTTGGGTGGTTTCTGGTTCTTAAATGCAGGTTCTTTGCATTCAGTTTTATAGCCACCTCCACCACCGTAACTCCAAACATTGGTTGTGATTATACTAAGTACCAGGAATATAAGACTTTTCTTGAGGAATCTGATTTTATTCATTCATTTTTACCTCTTTTTGGGATGGTTCATTGAGAACCGGAGTTTTTGTTAGTGTCCTGTTAGTTGAATACCCGAGGTTAATAACGGGTAAGTCAAGAATTCGTGATCCCGTATCACGCAACCGTTAGAATATTTAAGTAAAGTTATCAAAAAGTATCTTTACCTGAGCAAGAAGCCCACGATAAACCGACGTGAATATGAGGCATTGTGTAAAAGGGATCAACAATTTCATTTTGCTATATTAGGGGTATAGGTAGCAAGCCTATTATTACAAAATGTATTTTTTAGTAAATTTTCATCCTACACCTCGTTCCCTAAGAATGGAATATGAAATTTCTGTCCAACGCCTGATAAGCGGAGGTTGAATTTAACCTGGGCATTCGCCATGTATGTTGGGCAAGAATACCTGGAATAAATCAGAGTATCGTTAAATAAAGGCCGGGTTCCTGGAAATGAACATTTTAATACACAATTTTAAGCGTAGATCCATCAACGAGTAACAGCCCGAGAATTAAAACAGCGCAATTAAAAAGTAATAATGAATTTTTTATTACCCAAACTCCAATAATTTTGCCGATTTTCAATGGAAGAACATAATTTATTTCTGCTGGGTAGATATTAGGGAAAACTTAGCCTATATTTTAGTGGTAGTTCTATGCTTTTCGTGATGAGGTGTATTTTCAGCGGTTTGTCTTGTTTACCACATATGTAAATTAATTGAATTGGAATGTGTTTCAATATTTGTATGTCTGGATTAAATAGTGCCCTATTTTATCAATAGACTGGAACTCCAAATTGATTGTTAAGGAGCATACCGTAGAGCAGGCATGGATCAGGATGTAGTAAGAGAAAAGTCTTACTTTGGTTTGCAAGGTTAAGGTTTCTGATCATCAGAGTTATCGACCTAAGCTCGTTATTGGCCACTTTTATAGTGATTAAACTGATTGCAATATTTGACTAAATATAGATTGGATTAAGATAAATTATGGATATGAAATTTAAATTTACAGTATTTTTGTTCTCCTTATTTTCCACAGTTTCTGCGTTTGCGGGAGATCCTCTTGGTGGGCCACCAGGCGGTCCTACTACGCCACTCCCGGAACCCTCGATTTTGGGACTATTATTGGCTGGGGGTATTGCAGCGACTGTAATACAAAGACTAAAAAAGTAAAGTAAGCATTCAACTTTTCTGTAATGTGGGTGTATGGCATATTGATTGTTCGGGCTTCTGCGGCAGATCGAACAGAGGGTATTTATGCGTCTTAAAGAATCAATGTTTTTAATGTCTTACATTCACTGATGTAGATACAAGACAAAATCCATTACTAAAAATCTGATCGGTTTTGGACAGCCATCCCGTTTATCTATCGGTACAAATCGAAGACGCATTCTTTTGTGATGTGAAGCTAATTCAAGCGAACGCAACAGCGGGTGGTCGCTTATATTTGCTGAAGTGTTCGTCAATACAACCTAGACGGTTAGACGGGGCATTAGCTCTGTTCCCAAGGTAATTCGCAATGGCGCCAGCCGCCAATATTACCCCGGTGATTATCTGTATCAAGATCCCCCTCAAACCCCTGATCAATATTTATCAATGTATTAAACCCAGCGGTTTGCAGCGCTTTGGCAGCATTCATAGAGCGGCTTCCGCTTCGGCATAACAACAGAATCGGTGTGCTCAAATCGCCGATTTGATTTTTTACTTCCTCTGCGAAAAACGGGTTGACGGACCATTGGGGTGCATCTTGCCAGGGTATATGTACTGCACCCTTTGGGTGGCCAACAAATGCGAATTCCACTTTGCTTCGAACATCAATGAGAATCGATTCTGGATTTTCTTGCATGAATTGCCATGCTTCGAGTGGATTCAAACTATTTATAGTTGTCATAATGTGTGTGATTTATTTAAATATCTCAAATACTAAATATTCCATTGCAGGTTGTCTATCTATCGCTGGACAGCCTTATAAGCTTTCTATTCTCAGTTAATTTCTGCCATTTGGCCAACTAATATCGCTTCGTTGCGTAGCCCACCGGCACAATTCCCAACTTGACCTAGCTCACAGTAGGCTCTAAGTTTTAACTGAGAAAACATTTGCAATAGCTCATTTTCCTGCAACAGATACTCGGGGTTAGATGGTCCTGTATGGGCAGGTTTATCGCGCACAAATGTTTGATAGTACAACAAACCACCTGGTTTTAATCCATCGACCAGACTTTGCGTTAGTCCCCGCTCAAGAAATCGGCTGACTACGATAACGTCGAAGTGATTTTGCGGTAACAGTGTTTGCAAAACATCTTTTACTTCTGCGATGATTGATAAATTCTGCGATTTAGCCAAAAGTTCTACGCGCTCTATGGCAACCGGTGAACTGTCCCAGGCATAGGTCTTTATTCCGCTCTTTGCCAAAAACAGCGCATTGCCACCCATGCCACATGCCAAATCCAGAGCAACGCCCCTGTCTGGCAGTAGATGCTCATATTCGCGCAATACCCACGCTGCCTCAGGAATAAAATCCTCGGCTAATTGACGGTATTTCTTATTCCATTTTTCCATTAAATGTATTGTAAATTCCACCGCTTTGCCTTTCAAACAACGGGCGAATTTATTTTGTAATGATTCTTTGTAGAAATATATAAAACGAGTGTAATCCTTAGATGTTTGGTATTAGCGGTTTAGGTTAACAAACTCTGTTATAGAAACAGCAATAGAGGGGAATTCCTGTAATACTTTTTTATCTTGGGTAAGTAATCTAATATTTAGATGTTTAGCTAAAGCGACGAACTCACAATCATAGGATGAGCAATTGCTTTTTTCTACCAGGGAAAGGATTTGTGCAGAAGCGAGATCATACTCATTATGCGCCATTATGGCTTCAGCAGAGTCTTGAAGTTGTAATGCCATTTCGAAGCTAATGATTTCTTTTTTAAGGTAAAGCGCTAAAACATTACGAAATTCACTTTTCCATAGCGTTGGTGCGACCCAGTTAGGATCTTTTTGGTAAAGAATATCAACGGAATCTGAAAATGAAGTGGGTAATAAAAGGTAAACAATAATATTGGTATCGGCAACGATCATGGCCTGCCGTTACTAATCGCATGGTCAATATCTTGCGCGCTAATTTTATTTGGTTCAATTTGGCCGCGTAGCGTTTGAATGTTTCGTAGCCTGTCGTCCGGGGAAATTTTTTTAGGAAATAACCTTTCGTTTAGGCAAACAATGACCTCGCTATTTATACTTCTATGATGCTGTCCGGCAACAAATTTTAATTCATTATATAAGTCATCAGGAATATTTTTTATAGTCAGGGCGGGCATGATGATGTTTTTGGCCAACAGAAAGTTGCATTATGGTTGCAATATGCAATACGGTCAAGGGTTTTTCCTATTCCCAGATCCTGCATCGGTATGCAGACAGGAATAGTTAGTCTAACGCAAAGACCTCCGCCATCTTCATAAAAAATTTCTGAGTACTATCGCGCAAGCTTGAAAAGACATACATTACTTACCGCAAGTCGTCGAAAAAAGCCGCGCACGCTGGATCCGATTCAATGTGTTGTTCATCCATCCGGCCTTTTGGTTTGTTTTTGATTTGTTCATAACGTCGTGCAATGCGTTCCGGTATTTTGAAGAAAGGGTTGGTAATATATTCGTTGGTTTTCTTGCGTGGTAGACCAGTGAATTTCATGAATAATGTGGCAACTCCTTGTTCAGTTATTAAGTTTTCATAATATAAGCAAAGTTATGATGCTAAAAAGATAGCTTATTTTTTTTCTTTAAACTTAATACCCAAAGAATGCAGTTTGCGATAAAGATGAGTTCGCTCCATATTAATTAGAGACGACAATTTTGCGACACTGCCACCACTACGTTGCAAATGGTATTCCAGATAGGCTTTTTCGAAATGTTCCCGTGCTTCTTTTAGTGGCAAACCATAGAACTCAGGCTGATCGTTTGATTGCACAACTTCTGTTGCTCCGAGTGCAAGTTTAACCTCCTCTAACTCAATGGCTTCTCCACTTCCTAGAATTAACAGTCGCTGTACCAGATTTTTCAGTTCACGAGTATTTCCATACCAGGGATGATTTCTAAGGAAATTTTGTACTGAAACTGTAAATCGCCGAAAGGGTAATTTTTCTCGGAGTACGACAGAATCTACGTAGAAGTTGAGTAAGTCCGGAATATCTTCACTGTGCTCGCGTAATGGTGGGATATGTAAAGCAACCACATTCAATAAATAAAATAAGTCTCTTCTAAATCGACCTGCCTGGATTTCATCTTCAAGTGAACGACGAGTTGATGCAATGACTCTGACATCGACATTGACCTGCTGACTACCGCCGACGCGTAAAAATGATTGTGATTCCAGCGCGCTGATTAATCGCAATTGAGTTTCTTCATCCATGTCGCCCACTTCGCCAAGATACAGTGTGCCGCCGTGTGCTTGTTCCAAAAGCCCATAATGAATCTTATCCTGTTCTTCCTTGCCGAAAAATTCTACAGCAGAATATTCCGGGGCGATTGTTCCTACCGCAACGTCGACAAATGGTCCGCTGCGTCGGCTGCTATTTGCGTGAAGGTAATGGGCAAAGGTCTCCTTACCCGAGCCGGGTTCCCCGGTTAATAGTACTCGAGTATCATGTTGCGCAAGTCGCTTAACCTGATCTTTTAAACGTTCTATGGCAGCGCTTTTGCCAATCGGTTCTACATAGTCCAGAGCCTGTCTTTTGAGACCGATATTTTCACGCTGCAGTTTTCCGGCTTCTAGTGCGCGTTCGACAGTGAGTAGCAACTTTGCCAGTGAAAGAGGTTTTTCCAGAAAGTCATAAGCGCCTAAACGAGTTGCTTCAACCGCAGTTTCAACGGTTCCATGGCCGGACATCATAATCACCGGACTCGGAGTGCCCCCGTATTCTAACCATTCTTTGAGTAGGGAAATGCCATCGATATCGGGCATCCAGATATCCATTAATATAATATCCGGCCTGCGAAGTTTCCAACTGGCCTTTGCCTCGGTTGCATTTTCCGCCATTGTGACTTCATAATTTTCATCTTCCAGTATTTCCCTTACCAGTTGCCGAATGTCCAATTCATCATCGACGACCTGTATGTATGATTTAGCCAAACTCACTTCCTCCGCTGGATATTATTTTTGGTGTTAGATCATGAGTAGCGGGTAACCTCAACACAAATGCAGTTCCACCGTGGAACTCGGAATCTACAAAAATAACCCCTCCATGTTCTTCGACAATCTTTTTCACAATAGCCAGTCCCAGACCGGTTCCTTTTACTTTATTTGTTACATATGGATCAAATACAGCAGCGGCCTTGTCTGTGGCAATTCCTGGACCGTTATCTTCTACCCGTATTTCGATGTTGTCTATCCCGTGATCATGAAAGCAGTAAGTGGAAATAAGTACTTTGCCTTTGTGGGTTGATTCCAGCGCTTCCCGTGCGTTTTTTATTAAATTATGCAATACCTGTCGCATACGTATTGGGTCTGCCTGTATTTCTGGTAGTTTTTCGTTTTGCCTGAATTCAATATCGATGCCACTTTGTGACGGGTATAATGCGATGACTTCGCCAATCAAAAAGCTTAGATTGATTTTTCGGGTCTGGCTCTTGGGCGGGCGGGCGTAATCCGAAAAAGCGTTTACCATACTTTTCATGGCCTCAACCTGTTGAACAATGGTGCAAACTGCTCGGTCTAAAACTGCCGCATCTGAGTCTTCAAGCTTCGAACCTAATTTTTTCTTTAGCCGCTCGGCGGATAATTGAATCGGTGTTAATGGGTTTTTTATTTCATGGGCCAGGCGCCGGGCAACTTCTCCCCACGCGGCATTGCGCTGCGCTGCGATCAAATCACTCATATCATCAAATACGATGACTGCTCCTGATTTTCGACCGAAGGTTGAAAATAAAGGTGTACCCCGGCAAACTAAAACCTGCCGACCATTGGTTCCGAGAAAAGTGATTTCCTCCTGCCATGCTGAGTGGGCGGTTTGCAAACGGTCTTGTAATATTTCCACAAATTTTTCCAGGTTAGGGTTATCTGAGGCCAATGCGGTTAATCGCATTCCTGTGTAGAGGCGAAACTCTGTGCCTAACATTGTATCTGCAGCTTGATTTGCGGTGCGTAGACGATACCGGGTATCGAAACTCAATACGCCAGAAGAAAGGTTGCCCAGTATAGTGGCTAAATAGGCGCGTTGATTTTCGACTTCCAGACGTGATCGGTCAGCTTCATCCCGGGTTGCACCGAGCCTTTCCGTCATTTCATTAAACGATTCGACCAAAAATCCCCATTCATCCCGGCTGACCACGGGTAATCTTTGTTCATAATCCCCCGCACCAACTGCAAGAGTACCCAATGCCAGGTCACGCACTGGAGCGACAATACGTCGAATACTGATGAATGCAACCCAGATTGCAGCCAGAAGACTTAATAGTAACACCAATGATAAAGTCAGCGAGAAACTCATTTTCAATGAATCCCGCAGATAGTTCATTTCTTTGTAATGTCCGTAAGCGGTTTCCACGGTTTGTGACAAATTCCTGATCCGTACCGGTATTGGGTAGAGTGCTTGTAAGTATCCGGGTTCCTCTCCCTGAACGGTGACCAGTACTCGTATCTGCAAATCGGTTTCACCAACGGATTCTAAACCGACATAAGGTTCGCCTTGTTTCACATGCAAAAGGATACTTTTCTGCGGCAAGTTGGGAACGATCCTTTCAGAATTAATACTGCTCCAGGCCATAATCGGTCCTAGCCTTGAAATTAAAGTAAGTTCCGTCGCTGCTGATTTTTTATGCAAGCTTTCCAATTCCAGGGCCAATACGGAAGAGGGGATTTCTCTAAGTGCGAGTGCCATTTGCCTGGTTTCTTTCAGCAAATGGCCTTTTCGTCCGTCTATCGCGGCTTGCCCCAATTCAAGGGCGTCCTCTATGGCTCGGTCGATTTGTACATCAAACCAACTGTCAATGCTGCGATGCAGGAATTGCATCGAATAAAAAAACACGATTGATGCTGGAGCCATGGACAATAGGACAAAGAGAAAAACCATGCGTAAAGTAAGTCTGGAACCTGCTTTTTTCTTTCTAACTTGTCGAACCAGGGCATGAATGTTGGCGACAACCAGAACCAATAGCAGTACAGATCCGAGTATATTGATCAGCAGCAACCAGGAATACATTTCGCCAAGGCCTGATGCGTTCTGTGTTGCAGAACTCATCAAGTGCAGGGACAAAATAATCATCCCAAACACAAGCACGATTGTGATGCTTACGGGTGGCTTAATTTTTCCAGCGGCCATTTGAACCAAGCACTGCTGATGTACCATTGCGGAATCAAATAAGCAACAGATCGCAGGGGCAATGGTAGAGATTCGATATCCAAATAGGCTTTAAGATGTGCAGTGTATAATTTGCCTTCTTGTACATCATCCAGATTCATTAAATCTATTTCGTGTATTCGACCCAATGTCTCAACAGCGGCCTTCATGCTGGTGAAACTTCGATATTGGCCATTGCTTTGGGTAAACACTCTGAAACGGCCTGGTAATGCCCGATAAGTTAAGCGATACACAAACTTTTTTTTGACGACTGTTTTATTCCAGATAAAACGGCGGTTTCGATTCACTTTAACCTGGACAATCAATGTTAAAGGAACTCCATTATTCAATGCTTCTATTGCACGTTGACTGAACCTGAAACTAATATTTGCACGTAACTCGAGACTCTTCCCCGAGCTAAGCATTTCCGCATTTTGAATGTCGAAACCATAGTCAGCGGCTTGGCAAAAAGCAGCAAAGGATATTAGTGTATATGCCAAAAAAAATCGAAGAATGCTCATTACTTTTTAATTAAACGAGCATAATAAAATCCATCCATGTTTAGATCACCTGGTAAAATTTGTCTGCCATATGTGCATTTTCTGCCCCATTCTTCATCAATAACCCATTCGGTCGCATCATCATTGAGGTTGAGGAACCGTTTGATTTGATCTTCATTTTCAGCGCGTAGCACTGAACATGTCGAATATAATAGTACACCCCCTGACTTCAATAACTTCCATACCCTATCAAGAAGTTTATGTTGAACGACACATAAACCAGAAATATCTTCATGTTTTCGATGAATTTTTATATCAGGGTGTCTGCGAATAACGCCAGTCGCGGAGCACGGTACATCCAACAATATACGATCAAACAATTGATTATCCCACCATTCAGACGGTTCACTCATATCACAGACTTTCACAGTGGCGCTGAGTCGGGCTCTTTGTAAGTTTTCATGGATCTTCTGTGTTCGTACAGCGTCAATATCGACCACCAGCATCTCGGCAAGTTCCGTATTGGATTCAAGAATATGCAGAGTTTTCCCTCCGGGTGCCGCGCAAACATCCAATACTCTTTGGTCGCGCTGCAAGTCAAGTAGCTTTGCAGCCAATTGGGCCGCTTGATCCTGGATCGATACTAAACCTTGATTAAAGCCTGGAAGGACTTTAACCTCTACCGGATTGGACAATTGAATGGCGCAATCAGATATTGTGCAGGCTGTTGCATCAATATTTGTGTTTTTCAACAAATTTATATATGAGTCACGCGTGGAATGTAGCCGGTTAACCCTCAGAATCATGGGTGCCTGTTTGTTATTCTGGGAAAATATTTCGCTGGCCTGGTCGGGCCAGGATTTTCTGATTTCAGCCACTAGCCATGCCGGGTGGGCACTAATTCCTTCATTGTTTTGATCAGCCAGTTTATCTAAAGTAAGGCTATCGCGTTGATAGCTTCGTAACAAAGCGTTCAACAGTGGCTTAGCCCAGGTTTTTTTACCCACAGCGGATACTGTTTCCGCTACTGCTGCATGCGGTTTCACACGGGTATATGCCAGTTGATATAGCCCTAGCAGAGCCAGGATTTGAATGTCTATGTCCTTTTTTTTTAGCGGCTTTTTCAGCAAATTTGAAAGCAATATCTCTAATCGAAAATACCACCGAATAGTTCCAAAGCACAATAATTTGGTGAACGCGCGCTCTTTCCCAACAGGTAATTCATTATTCAATTGTTCTAATGCAGCAGTTAATGATCGGCCATCCTGTAATACTTTGCATAGTACGCTTACAGCCAGCTTGCGTGTATTGA
The DNA here is from genome assembly GCA_964528035.1 of uncultured Methylococcaceae bacterium. Taxonomy (GTDB): domain Bacteria; phylum Pseudomonadota; class Gammaproteobacteria; order Methylococcales; family UBA1147; genus CAZGQY01. The sequence goes on from CAZGQY010000017.1 coordinate 12,828, forward strand.
CAGAGCGATTAGTGAGCACCCTGAATCTCTCTGGTACTGGGAAGCCCCATAGTAATCTCTTTAATATTGATATTGCCGGAATTGACGATCAACCGAGTTTCAAGCCAGCCACTTTATGAGCATTTAGAAATGCGTTGGACATTAGACGTTTTCCTCCGGGTAACTGAATTTCCAATAATCGTAATATGCCTTCTCCGGTCACAACATCGAATTGTCTGTCATTGTCTATAACGGTTCCCGGAGTCAAATTATGGCTTTCTGGCAGAGCTTGTGCTTTCCATATACGAAGTACTTTGTCTTTAAAAATTGTTGAAGCAACAGGCCATGAGTTTAACGCACAAACTTTTCGTTGAAGTTGTTTTGCCGGGCACGACCAATCCATATTGGATTCAGTTTTGAGTAACTTAGCGGCATTTGAGGCCTTGGTCGAATCCTGAATTTGCGCTTCCAGTCTTTTTTCCTGAATTCCACGTAAGCACTCTGATAATGTCTCGGCACCCAGGTCGGCCAAGCGTTCATGGAGTACGGCAGCGGTATCCGTTGGTTCGAGTTTACAACTGCGCTGGTGTAGTATAGGTCCGGTATCCAGGCCTTGCTCCATTTGCATAATGGTGATGCCTGTGGTTGGGTCTCCAGCCATGATTGCTCGTTGAATGGGTGCGGCTCCTCGCCATTTAGGCAGTAACGATGCGTGTACATTAACGCATCCCAGTCTTGGGATCGTCAATACTTCCTGACGAAGAATGATGCCATAGGCCACCACGACCATTAAATCTGCAGAGAATTCTTTTAATTGTTCGAGGTCTGTCGGGTTATTAATTGATTCCGGTTGAAATACGGGTATTCCCTGTTGTATCGCCAATTCTTTAACAGGGCTGGCTCTTAGTTGACGTCCGCGACCCGCAACTCGATCAGGCTGAGTATATACAGCGCAAACTGTATGTTCTGAAGCTAATAACAGTTTTAGAGTGGGGATTGAGAAATCCGGGGTTCCAGCGAAAATTATATTCATAATACTAGTCTGGGTTGCAGGACATATGAGCGTTGCCTAAACCAAATTGTGTTTTTGTTTGCGGGTAGATTTCTTTTCCCGATGTAACTTCACGAGTTTTTTTCTGATCCTTTGGCGCTTTAATGGGGATAAATAATCGACAAATATTTTACCAATCAAATGATCCATTTCATGCTGAATGCAAACAGCGAGAAGACCTTCTGCAGCCAGGTCGAAAGACTTTCCGTTTCGGCCCAGGGCAGTCACTGTAATTTTTTCGGCTCGCTCCACATTTTCAAAAAATCCAGGTACTGACAGACATCCTTCTTCTGCTTCTTCGATGCCTTGTGATTTAGTGATTTCAGGGTTAATCAGACACAGTGGAGAGTCCTTGTCTTCACTCACATCCATGACGATTATTCTTTTATGAATATCGACCTGGGTTGCCGCCAAACCCACTCCAGAGGCATAATACATTGTCTCAAACAAGTCATCGACGATTTTACGAATGGAAGCATCGACATTATTCACCGGCTGGGCTTTTGTCCTAAGACGTTCATCTGGAAATTCCAGTATTTCTAGTACGGCCATCAATCTCTCTCAATATAACTTTGTCTATATCTGGAATTTTAGCCGAATTCATCTAGACTTTGAAAGCACTCTGCATTCTGGATGTCATTTGCAGGTAACAGTGAGTCGCGACAAACAAGGGTAATAATTATGGCTTTTCGAATATTCATCGGGTTCCTGTTCTGTTTATACATTAATGGTATGGTATTCGCCGATAACCTGGCACTCAACCCTTCTCATCCTGATCGTTATACTGTCGCAAAAGGCGACACACTTTGGGATATCTCAGCGATGTTCCTCAAGGATCCCTGGCGGTGGCCGGAGATTTGGGATAAAAACTCTCAAATTAAAAACCCGGACCTGATATATCCGGGTAATGTTCTGGTATTAACCTACACCGATGGTAAACCTCGAATTACTTTATACCGCGATGGCCTGGCATCCTCCGGTAAACTGGCGCCCAAAGTCAGAGAAGAAGAACTACAAGCCGCAATTCCGGTTATTCCGACCAATGCAATTAAACAGTTTTTATCATCACCACAGGTTGTCTCTAAATCAGAACTTGAAAATGCGCCCTACATTGTTGCGTTTGCGGGCGAACATATTGCAGGGGGCGCTGGTCAAAATATTTATGTCATTGCCATCAACGACAATTCTACGGATCGTTATACGGTGTATAGACCCGGAAAGACCTTTCAAGACCCGGAAACTGGGGACGTCCTGGGGTACGAAGCGGTATATATCGGTGATACAAATTTATTGCGAACAGGTAACCCCGCAACACTGCATTTGACTCGGACCGTTGATGTCACATTGGTCGGTGATCGGTTGTTACCCATTAAGGCTGAACAGATCCGTCTAACTTATCACCCAAGAGCTTCGGAAACGTACATCCAGGGCCATATTATCGGGGTGCTTGATGGTGTTTCTCAAATTGGCCAGTATAACGTGGTCGTATTAGATCGTGGTACGGACGATGGTATCGAAACGGGTCATGTATTTGAAATTCTGGAAACCGGCAAGATTATTCGAGAAAATGCCCGAGGGTCTATTTACCCGGAAAGAGCTGTGAAACTTCCCGATGAACGCTCTGGAATTTTGATGGTATTCAGGCCGTTTAACAAAGTCAGTTATGCATTGATTCTAAAAGCCACAGGTCCTATTCACGTACTTGATCAGATTCGGACTCCGTAATAGATAAGCGTATCGAAACGTCAAACGAAGACCTGCGTTTTAGTCTAGCGTTAATTCGAACGCCGGGGGTCGGTGCAGTAAGCTATAACGACCTGGTAAACAAAGCCGGGTCTGTGGCAAATGTATTTCGGATGTCGAGACAGACCCTGGCACAATTTGGGCTGACCAGTAAGAGCATCGATTCTATCCGCAATCCTGACTGGTTAGCAGTAAATCGAGATATTGAGTGGTTGAATCAATCAAGCCATCAGATACTCAATATTTCCGATGATCACTATCCAGCGTTACTCAAAGAAATTTCAGCACCACCTCCTGTGCTATTTACCAACGGAGACGATTCGGTACTATCATTGCCAAAAATCGCTATTGTCGGTAGTCGTAATCCATCTTCATCGGGTGCTAAGACTGCGTACCAATTTTCGGCTACGCTATCTACTTGTGGCTTGTGTATAACCAGTGGCCTGGCATTGGGTATCGATGCGGCTGCACATCGCGGGGCTATTGAAGGTGGTGGCAAGACCATAGCTGTTACCGGAACTGGGCTTGACAGAGTTTACCCGGCGAAACACCATGATTTGGCGAAAGATATTTCAGAAAATGGTCTATTGCTGTCTGAATTCAGCTTGGGTAGTAGTCCTAAGGCAGGCCATTTTCCACAAAGAAATCGAATTATCAGCGGTCTGAGTATGGGGGTGCTTGTGGTTGAGGCTGCAATAAAAAGTGGTTCGTTAATTACAGCAAAACTCGCGCTTGAACAGGGCAGAGAAGTGTTTGCGATTCCCGGTTCAATTCATAATCCACTGGCAAGAGGGTGTAATTATTTGATAAAGGAAGGTGCTAAATTGGTAGAAACTGCAGAGGATGTTTTAGAGGAGTTACTTCAGTTGTCGAGCATTGATTCCCAGTCATCGTGTAGATCCTTGGATGATGTTGAATTGGATCAGAAACAAAAAAAAATTCTGAATTTTGTTGCATACAGTCCCACGTCGATAGATACTCTTGTCCGGGAGACCGATGAATCCCCCGAGACGATTGCATCAATTTTGCTTTTTCTGGAATTGCAGGGTTATGTTGAAATGGTCGCAGGGGGATCTTATAGTCGGTTGATGTGAGCGGTTGTTTGCTTTCAATAGATTTAATGATGAATTAAAACGTGTTCGATATAATTATCTACCTGTTTGAAAATTATCTGGATGATGAATCGGGCTTTGTGCCGGATTCCGAAACTATTCGAAATGAATTGCTGGAAGCTGGCTTTCCTAAAGCTGAAGTCAACAATGCATTCGTATGGCTGGAGTCATTGGCCCAACACCAGGATATCAACAGTGCTGCGCCTTCTTTTCGGGTTTTTTCGGCAGATGAATTGGCTCGGTTGGATACAGAATGTCGGGGTTTGCTGATCTTTTTGGAGCAGTCAGGGATCTTGACTCCAGCATGTAGAGAACTGGTTATAGATCGATTAATGGCATTCAAAGACGATGAAATCTCTCTGGAGAACCTCAAATGGGTTGTATTGGTTATTTTGTTCAGTCGACCGGACGACGAGGCGGCTTTTGCGCGAATGGAGGATCTTGTCTATGAAAATATACCCACGCAAGTTCATTGATAGCTGATCTTAAATTACACAGGGCTTGGCGTATATAGTCTGTAGCCGAATGTTTGGCAATAATTTAACCTTCATGATACTCCAGATATGTAGTCTGGGCTGTAATAGTCAAAAATTTGTAAATGAGTAATAATCTAGTCATTGTAGAATCACCCGCGAAAGCAAAAACGATCGAGAAATATCTTGGTAAGGATTTTCATGTGCTTGCCTCATATGGTCACGTAAGGGATCTGATCCCCAAGGAAGGTGCGGTTGATCCTGCTTCTGACTTTGCCATGAAGTATGACATTATTGAGCGTAACCAAAAACATGTGCAGGCTATTGCTAAAGCCGCCCGTGCAGCCGACGCTCTCTATCTGGCAACTGATCCCGATAGAGAAGGTGAAGCGATTTCCTGGCATTTATACGAGTTGCTGAAACAAAAAAAGATTCTCAAGGATAAACCGATTCACAGGGTGGTTTTTCACGAAGTTACCAAAGGCGCGATCGTTGATGCTGTCGAGAACCCTAAAACATTGTCAATCGATCTGATCAACGCACAACAAGCGCGTAGAGCATTGGATTATCTGGTTGGGTTTAATTTGTCCCCGCTACTGTGGAAAAAAATTCGACGGGGGTTATCAGCGGGCCGGGTACAGAGTCCAGCGCTTCGAATGATTGTCGAACGAGAAATCGAAATTGAACAGTTTGTTACTCGGGAATACTGGACGATTGAAGCGACTACTGAGGCAGATAGTAAATCTTTTAAAGCAAAGTTAACCCATTTTAATGGGGAAAAGCTGGAACAATTCAGTATAACGGATGGTGAACAAGCTCAGCAGGCGCATAAAACCCTGATCGAGGCAGCCAACGGACAGCTTCTTGTTGCAAAACTCGAGAAGAAACAACGTAAACGTAATCCATCGCCACCCTTTATTACCTCAACACTGCAACAGGAAGCTGCCCGAAAACTTGGTTTTACCACCAAACGTACAATGATGGTCGCTCAACAATTGTATGAAGGCATTGATATTGGCGGTGAAGCAAGCGGTCTGATTACTTATATGCGGACTGATTCGGTTAATCTGGCTCAGGATGCGCTTATCGATTTACGACAAATGATTGAGGATCGTTTTGGTAGCGATGATCTTCCAGATAAACCCCGGCATTTTAAGACAAAATCTAAAAACGCCCAGGAAGCACATGAGGCCATACGTCCCACCTTGGCATCGAGAATACCCGAATCGATCAAGCAGTATATTAGTAACGATCAATATCGACTCTATGATCTGATATGGAAAAGAACAGTTGCCTGCCAGATGATCCATGCGACAATTGATACCGTTTCAGTTGATCTTGGCTGCGGTAAAGACCATCTTTTTCGTGCGACAGGATCAACAATCAGAATCCCTGGTTTTATGAAAGTCTATCAGGAAGGGCGTGATGATGGTAAAGAAGATACTCAGGAAAACCTGTTGCCACCACTCAAAGAAGGAGAGCAAGTCGATCTTAAAGAAATTCTTCCTGTCCAGCACTTTACGGAGCCGCCACCCAGATTTAGCGAAGCTAGCCTGGTCAAAACACTGGAGGAACATGGTATCGGCCGTCCATCCACATACGCATCGATTATTTCGACTTTGCAACAGCGTGAATATGTAACTCTGGAAAAAAAGCGTTTTCATCCAACAGACGTTGGGCGCATCGTTAATAAATTTTTAACTGAGCATTTTACCCAGTACGTTGATTATAGTTTTACCGCCAATCTTGAGGATCAGCTCGATGCTGTATCCAGAGGTGAAGAACAATGGATTCCGTTAATGCATAAATTTTGGAGCCCATTCAAAACATTGGTCGATGAAAAAGACGAAAGTGTGCAACGGAAAGATGTTACCCAGGAGATGATGGACGAAAAATGTCCGGACTGTGGTAGCCAGCTATCCATCCGCTTGGGGCGCAATGGACGTTTCATTGGATGTACCAACTATCCGGAATGTAAATACACCAGGAATCTAAATGACGATAAGGAGGCTGCCGAACCGGAAGTTGTGGAGGGCAGGTCTTGCCCAAAATGTGATTCTCAATTAGTCATTAAATCTGGACGATACGGGAAATTTATCGGTTGCAGTGGCTATCCGACCTGCCGTCACATCGAACCGCTTGAGAAACCGGTAGATACTAAAGTAGTCTGTCCGGAATGTAACAGCGGAAATATATTAAAACGTAAATCGCGAAACGGAAAATATTTTTATTCCTGTTCCACTTATCCCAATTGTCAGTATGCAATCTGGAATTTACCCATTGCAGAAAAATGTCCGGACTGCAGTTGGCCGATACTGACACTCAAATCAACTAAGCGCAGAGGGGATGAAAAAGTCTGTCCGCAGAAAACCTGTCATTATGCAACTCCGTATGAAGGGGATCTTGCTTCCGGGCAGGTTACTTCGTCTGATGACAAATAGATTCTATTCCTGTGCAGTTGGCCAATAATCTGCTGATGACACTTCTGGTCGGAAAAAGTCAGGTTAACCAACATTCAATGGGTATCGGCCTGACCATCCAGTTTACCTCGGTCGTGGTTGGAATAATGATTGTGGTTCTGATCCGGAAATTGATTCTTAAAACAAAAAGCTAGTGGATGCGGTGTCGATACTATCTATTATCGTATTGAAGGAAATACAATCGAGATAATGAATGTAATAGGGTGGCAAGATATCGAATAAATAGACCAGCAAGAATTAGAGAATTAATCACAGGCTGGGTATTTTACTAGCAAAATGCTCGTCCACAGCTTTCGTTTTTGCTGTGCATTATTCAACGGTAACCAGACCGATAAATAACAAATTATACTACGCGTTGCTGCAAGAGTAACGCATTCGCTGGATCTTGAGGGTTACACATCATCGTAAACCTTGAAATTCTGAAAATCTTCAAAAAGTATTTTTAGTTCAAAATCAATGCGCTTGTACAATAATCGGTTGATATCGCGGCTGCGCGCGATATAACCCTATTCGTTAGCTTTTGTCCACAAATGCTTTAATATCATTAAGGTCTTGCTGTAACTTTTTCCGAGTCTCTGTCCATTTTAAACCAACTAAACTTTCTGTTGGCTGCTGAAGAACCGTCAGATTTATAATCCCAGAGATCATTTTTTCGCAATTTTTTATATCTGTAATTGCTCGCCAAACTTTATTTTTAGGGCTACCTATTTCTACATTTACACTGATTTCCATCTTGGGTTCCTAAAGTCTATTTACAAGCTAACCTGTTCTTTGGCTAGTCTCGCACACCTGACAATGTGAACGTCCCCCAAACATTGTCGGTACAGGTTGATGTCGATCGCAAGCCATTGGAAGAAACAGTTCCTGAACAGGTTCCGTGTGCTACCAGACCATTTTGGTATCGTGTAGTGTACGTATTCTTGATTTCCTGCTCGTTGATTGTACCGCTACCGGTTGACTCAAACCGAATTCCCTGTGGAAGAATGCCCGAACCGTTAAATTGAAACAAATTTCCCTGTTGGTTGATGTGGGACACATCGCTTGGGCGATTAGGGTCATGCCAGTGACCAGCAATATTTATTGTGTGTGGTTTATTTTTTAAGGGTGTCTCATAAGTAATTTCGTCAAACTGCGGACTATCGGTGAATTTATCCCAATTAGATATAATCGCAACAATAATTGAACCGATTACTCCGATGATTGCAACAATGATAGTTGTGCGATTGCTAGAATCTGGCATGTAATATTCCATTCGGGGTTTTCAAGCCTCAATGGTTGTTTCTTAGGATTGATTCAACAAATGAGGGCTACTTATTTTCAAAGAAATATGACATTAATACAGCTGTATCGATTTTACACCACACAACTGTTTCAATTGCCAATTCTGTATGCCCCAGTGAAGCAGCTCAATACAGGGTGCGTGCCGCATTACTTCGGGTGGACGATGGTTTAGCCAATCGAGCACCTGGAACAGGCAATCCGAGCGGTTGGTCGGTTGTATGGCTTTGGCCCCTGTCTGTTTGCTGAGTTTAGTCCCACTATCGTCAACAAGAATTGGGATGTGAGCATAGCTTGGAGTCGGGTATTTAAACAGTTGTTGCAAATAAATTTGCCTTGGTGTGGAATCCAGGAGGTCATTGCCTCGAACGATATGGGTGATATCCTGGGAATAATCGTCGATGACTACGGCAAGTTGATAGGCGTGTATCTGGTCACGTCTGCGTACGATGAAATCGCCGACTTGCTGTGCCAGTTGGTGACCAAAAAAACCCTGAATTTGGTCTTCATGTCCGGTTATAGAGTCTGCTGTTTTGATACGAAGAGCGTAATTATCAGATGAGGTTTTAAGTTGTTTGTCGCGACAAAAGCCCGGATAAATGGCTTCGATGCCTTTGTTTTCATAAAGTCTGCGTAATCCTTTTCGACTGCAGTTACAGGCGTAAATCAGATTTTTTTGTTGTAGACATTCAAGTGCTGACCGATATTTGTCCAGTTGCTGGCTCTGGTAAAATATCGCCCCATCCCAATGTAGCTGAAATGCTTCGAGAGTTTTTAAAATATGAGTAGTTGCACCGCTGACTTCGCGGAACCGATCCAGGTCGTCGATTCTTATCAGCCAATGGCCATTATTCGCGCGTGCATCGAGAAAACTTGCAACTGCGGCTAAGAGGGAGCCCAGATGTAGCGATCCGGTTGGGGACGGCGCAAAGCGGCCACGGTAGGACACTAATTTAGTAGATTGGTCGTCTATGGCTTAGGGTTCCGTGGCGTATGGTTGTTATTTCCGTATAGCCTGTTTTTCAGGGGTAATACTAATAATTAGTGAGGAGGCTTCATGATCAAAATGTTAACCCGAATAATAGGATGAAATACATCCTGTTTTTCACCCCTGCGGGGTGGTTAGCGCGGCTCAAATGCGTTGCTGCCGGAATTGTCGTTAAAGGTGCCTGAGATTTGCCTCTCTTAATCGATAGAGTGCTCTCAAAACCACTTTTCCTCGAAACAACTTCTTTTCCCGGATAGTCTCTTAGGAGCGAGGATTCAATAATATACGAATCCTGACTTGTCTTATAGTCCGTCTTCTGCGTTGTAGCAACAGTTGCGTAGCCCTGCTATGCGCCTGTTGCCACGCCTTGAAGACAAACAATAATCCTGCGTCAATCTTTCGCATATTATTAAAACCGCGTTCCTTAGCCTGTTTGCTTCTCCCTGATTTCATCCAAAGTCTTGCAATCGATACACAGCGTTGCGGTGGGTCGAGCTTCGAGTCGACGCAGTCCAATATCAATCCCGCAGGATTCACAATAGCCATAGTCTCCTGATTCCAGACTGGTCAGAGCCTCTTCGATTTTTTTGATCAGTTTTCGTTCTCTATCTCTTGTGCGTAATTCCAGGCTGAACTCAGATTCCTGTGTTGCTCGATCGTTAGGATCCGGGAAATTTGCCGCATCGTCCTGCATGTGATGCACTGTTCGATCGACTTCGTGCATAAGCTCACCTTTCCAATTGACAAGGATCGAACGAAAATGATCAGTTTGAGGCTCGTTCATGTACTCCTCACCCTTTTTTATGTCGTAGGGTTTAAAAGTGAAAGGTGATGCTTCAGTCGTTTTGCTCTCAGTCATCCAATAACTCCAAAAACAATAGTTGTAAAAAACCCCCTTTAATACCATGTTATTTATAATAAAGCAAGATAATGGCTAATTGGACCTGTAATTATTTTGGCTTTTAGAATGTGCTCAGACCATTATCGGACACAGAAATTACTAGTGACTATGCGTTGAATTCTACCGCTTTGGATTATTTATTTTGCCACTTCGAATTTGTGAATAGTTCACAGATTATTTTGAAATTATTTATTAGTGTAATTGTGTAGATGAAGGCAATTTCGAAAAAATGGTTCTATTGAAGTTAGTCTTGGAGTAGAGCTTGTATTTTGTTATAGTGAAATAACCGTAATAGATAAAAAAATAGATATTATCGTTATTTTGTGTTGGAGGTTATTTATACAAAATACATTCTATGGTTAAAGGGATTTCAAAATTCAGAAAACCAGTACCTATTCGTTATGGAGGATGGAAATGAAATATAAAATAATTTTATTGGTTTTTGTTAGTTATGTATGGGGGTGCAGTAGCACAGCCGTTCAAACTGCCCCTAAATTGGTGTCGACGGAACGTACCATCAATTCCACTCCAACAGATATTGCAAGTCTTCATAGACAGTCTCAGAAGTTAGTTTCTCCACCCTTTCTACCAGTACACGATCAAGCGGCAATTGGTGGCCCCAGGATTATAGAAGTACGTCTGCAAGCCGAAGAAAAAATGATAGATATCGGGAATGGTCAGACGATTCAGGCAATGACGTTTAACGGTAGCATTCCCGGGCCAATTATAGTGGCACATCAGGATGATTACCTGGAACTTACTTTGGTAAATCCTAATACGAACTTGATGCAGCATACGATCGACCTGCATGCTGCGACAGGTGCTTTGGGCGGTGCAGAATTTATGAAAGTCCATCCGGGTGAACAAAAAACCATCCGTTTCAAGTTGACTAAGGCAGGGGTTTTTGTTTATCACTGCGCACCAGGGGGTATCCAGATTCCTTATCATGTGGTTTTAGGCATGAACGGTGCAATCATGGTGCTTCCGCGAGATGGATTAAAGGATCAGAAAAACAAGACGGTAAATTATGATCGGGCCTACTATATCGGAGAACAGGATTTTTATGTCCCCAAAAATTTGGAGGGAGAATACAAATCCTACGATTCATCTTTGATTGCTATGCCAGAGATCCTGGAAGTTATGAAAGGCTTAACACCCACACATGTCGTGTTTAACGGCGCTGCAGGTTCACTAACCGGTAAAAAGGCATTAACTGCTAAGGTTGGCGAAAAGGTATTGTTTATCCATTCTCAAGCAAACCGGGATTCCCGTCCCCACCTTATTGGTGGCCATGCAGATCTGGTTTGGCAGGGCGGGTCGTTCTCATCGCCACCTGTCACCGACTATGAGACCTGGTTCGTTGCGGGAGGATCTGCAGTTGCTGCCCTGTACCAATTCAAGGAACCGGGTACCTATGTTTATCTCAGCCATAATTTGATTGAAGCAGTATTGTTAGGTGCTGCAGCGCACGTCACGGTTGAAGGAGAATGGGATAACAGTTTGATGATGCAGATTGAAAATCCGCAGTGAATATTTAGCGATGATTCTTTTGACAAATTGCGTACTGTCCGCGAAATTTGGTGAGTCAATATAATTTACTGAGATAGAAGGCAGGAATATGATGTTAAAACCCGTTACCCTGATAGTCCTCGGTGCTTTCATTGTCTCTGAATCAGTTATTGGTGATGAGCTATCATCTGACAAGATAGATACCGCTGTTTGTTCGAGTTGTCACAGTGTTGATGGTAACAGTTCCAGGCCGTCAATACCGAATCTGGCGAACCAGGATGCCGAGTATATTGTTAAACAGCTCAGAGCATTCAAATCCGGAAGCCGAAACAGCGACATAATGAAGGGAGTTATTCAAGGGATGGTTGATTCTGAAATGGTTGAGTTTGCCACTTTTTTTTCTGCTCAGGAAATTACAAAACCAAACGGAGCTGCGAATGGCTCGGCTGAGGGAAAACTGCAATATTCCGCTTGCTGGGGTTGCCACGGTGAGTATGGAGAAGGCGCGCAGGGATATCCGCGGATTGCTGGTCAGTATTCCCAATACATATCTACGCAACTGAAGAATTTCAGGAGTGGATCGCGCAAAAGCCCAGTGATGGAAGCGATTGCTGTCAATCTAAGTAATGAGGATATGCTCGCACTTGGGGATTACCTGGAATCCCTGAGTCCAAAATGAGCCTTAAGTAGCGCGAATACCACTACAGCCTGCGGTTATCAATCATCGCAATATTTATCCAATACGAAATCTCAAATCGGATGAAGGCAGGAACTCATCGCGGCGTACCCGTTTATTTCCCATAAAAAATCTGGATATACCCGCTTTGCATTGCAGAATTGCACTCAATATAGGGGATTGGTGTGTAAGCGAAACGTGGTCGTCGAGCAGTCTATTAAATTGAATATGACTATTAAGTAACTGAATAGGAGTATAAATAGACCAATTTTTCTGTCGATCAAGGTTTGGAGGTAGAGAAATCCCTTTGTTAGCAGGATGAATTTCAGGGTACCGGTGCCGAAGCTGGCAATATGCGGGTCTTTAGGTTAAAGTTAAACTAAGGTGAAGTCTTTTATAAGTGAAATAAAGTAATGAAAAATATTGTAAAATTTAGACTTTATCGGGGGCTTTTCGCATTAAACGGCGTATTCTCGGAGAGCCTTTAAGCTTTGTTCATCGGATATTCAGTTGAGCAACGTTAGCATTTTGTATTAGCGGTATCGACAAGTCGCTTAATCTTAATAAATTCAGGAGGGGATTCACTATGAGAGTTGCAAATGAAATTGTTGTTTTCTTTTTGTTTATTGCTTTATTCGCCATCACAGGATGTTCCGAAGGTACGGATACGGAAACAGAAGCAAAGCCCGATGTTTCAGCAGTAGTTTCGGATACCATCGACAATGTGACTGAGAGTGTTCAGGCCGGAGCTGAAAAAGTTGCCGAGCAGGCAGAGTCTGTGGGTGAGTCAGTGGCTGAGACAACAGAGGAAACAGTCGAAGCTGTTGACGAGTCAAGCGAAGCTGTTGTTGAGGGAATGGAAAGTGCTGAGCAAGGGGTGTTGGACGCCGCCGAAGCAGTAAAAGAAGGTGCTGAAGAGGTTAAACAAGGTATATCGGATGCAGGTGCTGCAATCGAAACTAAAATCGAATCGATAGAAGGCACGCCCCAACCTGGATCTCTGCCTGGAGAAATGGCGGTGCAGAGTCCTACCCCTGTTGTTGATGTTCCTGCAACATCTACTGAAGCTGTGGAGCTTGCTGCACCAACCGCCGAAAGTGTGATTGCAGATCAACCGTCCGTTGGAGAGGCTGCAGGTGAAGTAAGTATGCCACCAAGTGTACCAGTTGCACCTTAAAAAGCTGTATATTTTATCGATTCAGTGTGTCTGAGTAGATTAATTATAATTTTGTCCTGTGCAACAGGGATGTTGTACAGGATGTATCGCAGGACATTCTTAGAATCAACGTTTATCTGCCCGTAACGGGCGCTTTCCTTTTCGGATGGCTCCATTTCATTAGTACTCGCTTCGGGTTAAGACTCAGCGTGGATAATTCAGGATAATTTTTTCGGTATCTGTTGTTAGGTTCCATGCCCCGGATATTTTACTTATTGCACCCGCGTCACAAAGCGATTTCGACGTTCCTGAATATTTTCAAGTAGTTGAGTTCAAAAGCTTGTAGAATAATGATATTCGGACTCTGCGAAAAAATTTAACCTCCATATAAAGCCAGTATATTCGAATGACAGGTAAAACACGAGATCGAAATGAGAATTTGAAGGATATCAGCGACCACTCAAACCAGAGGTGATGTGATTGAATTTTGTGATTATAAAGGGTTCGCCAGGAGATGGTTGATGGTTCTTAAGTTAAAAAATATTTCTGGCGATTGCGTATTTTCTTTTTTCGTGAGTCCTGTTGGCAAGCTGGCAATCATTGTTTCCGATGCAGGGTTACACTCCATCGTTTGGCCAGAACTACTTAAAGATCGAGGCATGAAAGAGTTGTTGGCTGAGCGTAAAATGACGAATTCGCATCCAGTTTGTAAGCAGGTTATTTCTCAGCTGGATGAATACTTTTATGCAAACCGAAGCACTTTTGATATTCCGTTAGTCCTTAATGGAACCCAGTTTCAAAATGCAGCCTGGAAATCTCTTCAAAGCATTCCATATGGAAAAACTGTGAGCTATGAAGAACAAGCGATCCTGATTGGCGGCAAAGAAAAAGTTCGTGCCGTAGGGCGTGCTAACGGCATGAATCCAATTCCCATTATTATCCCTTGTCATCGGGTTATAGGCAAAGATGGTTCTTTAACCGGTTTTGGCGGCGGGCTGGCAAGCAAGGCATTTCTGCTTGATCTGGAAGCTGGGTAACCGATTAATTGTGATATTTGCAGGTAAACCGGGGATCCATTTCCATGACCTGCATCGATGCCGCTAACCTGAATTCTATTCTCGACTTGTCTTTAACAGCTCAGATTTTCTTGTTTTTTAAACGCGGAGTCTCTAAATCGATTTAATGTAGGTTAATATTGCGTTACATTCGTCGTCGTTAAATTTCGGGCCGATGACGCCCTTGTCCTGTTTCGAATAATGTTTGTTTGTGTCATAGGCATCGCTAAAGCTATGTCCACTGTTGCTGTTTCCCGCGATTGAGGTGTCCAATATAAAGAAACCGTCATCGGTATATAGCTGATTATTATCTTTGTATTCCGCTGCTTCTTCGGCGAAGTTTTCAGGTTGTTTGAGACCAACATTCACAGGATCAAAGTCAATATTACCCAGTTGCACAAAGTTTGGTCGTTGATCTGCAGACAGGCAGATTAAGTCTCTTATTGTCGCAACTGAGCCATTGTGTAAAAATGGCGCTGTTGCCCAGACACCGTTCAGTGGTCTGGCTTTATATCCATTACCTTCCTGCAGACAATTCGGTCGCCCACCTTCAAATGCATCAATTAATTTAGTGTCCGTGATACCGTTTTCAACAAACCAGGCGTCGATGGTTTGTTGAACCATTGCGCCTAAGGCAAGGCCAAAATTAATTTCTCCACCGTCTTTAACCTCGACATTGTCAATCAAATCAACAGCATTGTTTTCGCCGAATAGCTGATTCTCATAGATCTGAACCGGGTTTTGTCCGCATACAGCTTTGTCGATTCCCAGACCATCTTCAATTTGAACAATGGGTCCATTTGCTTTACCTGCGGTATTAATTGTCCGTGTGACCAGGACATTGGCCTGGGCAGGGTCGGTTCCAATCTGTTTTTCCGGTATGATCTTCAGATCCAGGACTTTTTCCTTGGTGGATTTCCATTTTCCGTTTTGTAGAAATTTGATTGGCGAAAAGTATTTGGCCAGTCCGGCGTCACCGATGACAGGTAAATGACAGGATTGGCATCGTTGTTCGTACAAAGTTTTACCCTGGATGTATGTTGCGTCCGCGGTATTTATCTTGGTCAGAAACCAGGAAGGTGCAGTCAATCCTTCGTTAAATTGCTCTCCCTTTAGGAAATCTTCGATCCACACCAGATTTGCCATGGGAATAGATGAATCGTAACGATTGTGATTTTTAGGTGAGGTCATACTAATTTTGGCGTTGACCCCCATGGCTTCACCGGCATTACGAACTAAGGGTCTCATTATCGAGGCGTCGTATTGTACCCATTTGAACCATGGTGCGGTCCAAAGGTGAGGGTAATTTACCGGTGCATCAATGGGTTGGTAATTCTTGCGAATACCTACATTCTTTGAAAATACCTGATTTCCAATACGATTTAAGGCATCCAGGCGGCTAAAACCTTCCTGGACTTCGACAATATCGGCTACTTTTTGCAATTCAGTAATAACATTGCCAAGGTTTTCAGCCAGTGCCAGTTTTGATTGTGCATTGTATTGGGTGCCGAGTACATTTCTGGCGAATCGGTCAAAACGGCCATCAAAAAAAGGAATTTTACTTGAAAGAACAGTTTGGCCTAATGTCGCTCCAAGTGCAGCGGTCAGTTGGCCCAGGTCTGTTGTCGCTGGGGCGCCTTCAATAATATATTCTGTTGCTGCATCTCCTTCTCCATATACAAAATGACCAGTATGGCAGGCAGGACAACTGAAACCAATGCCTTCGGTTTTTGTTGTGTAGCCCGGAAATTTGAGTGAAGGTGATTTTGCGAAGCCGATGGGTAATCCATCCGGATTAAATACAGGGTGGGGCTCGCTGCGAATAAATCCAAAACGCAACAGGTATTCGTTGTCACTAAAACCACCTGTTTTGATGAACAACAGGTTTTTTAGCAGGAAAGACCAGATTGATGAATCCGGTCTTTCCAGATGAATAAACCAACTGTAGGGGACTTGTAAAGTCGCTGTACCCTGGGAGATATGGTGATATTTCCTGGTATCTTCACTGACTTTATTTTGAGTCCCGCCCCAGTTTTGATCTGGCCAGTACTGTTTTAGCCATTTGCCCTCGTTGTTGACTACTTGCAATTCAGGCAGGTTAGGAGGGGTTAATGCTTCAACAATACTCTTTAGTGTGGTACTCGATAGGACTGTCAGGAGCAAAATTACCAGTACGACTATTACTATGTTTTTATAATTCGGGCCAAAGTTGCGGTTTCTATAACGGTTCCTATAGAGAAAATTATGCAGCTTTGTTTGAAAAGTCGTGCTCATAAAACTAACCCTCCGAAAATTTCAGTGTCATTTTTGAATAAATATTTAAATCAATGGCATAAATATTAGTAATTATTTAGCGACAATTTTATTGTCAGTGTAACTTTATGATTGTTCAGGTTTCTTCAGCTGGATTATTGTAGTAGAGATACATGGATATACTTGTGTGCCCCGAACAATCAATAGTTTACTCTCTGACCACGATATTCGTTGAGTAGAAAGTACATTTAACTAAATATAGGGGGTAGATAGTCGTTTACACCGTTACGCTATTAGGTATGTGACTCGGATTCATATAGGGGTATTGATCTTCGCTTTGACTGTATTTTTTTTGATGTGCCGCAGAAATTTCCTCGAGCTTTGCCTGATATTTCCCAATAACAAAATTTGTTTGTTCATCGAACATTTCTGGGTCGTATTCTCCGATCCGATTAACTTTAAAATTTACTGCGTAATAGATAAATGCCTGTTGAAAGGCCATTTTAAAGCGTGGGAAAAATGGCATCAGGTCTTTTTCTGACGAATTTGGTTTCACCAATGGGTCTGTCGATTGATACAGAGAAAGTGGCATATTCGGTACAAACTGGGCGTACTGAAACTGAGGATAATGAATTGACGAATGGTGGGCAGTCGCTGTAAAAATAATATGTCCAAATATTTCCACCACTTCGGAAATCGTTGAAAAACGGGCAGGAAAATCGTTTAGTCCACAGTTTCCGTCTTTTCGACTGCCAGCCAGCTCTTTCGCCCAGGCTTGTAACTCATAATCGTCGCTTACATCCTGATCGTTGTCGTAGTAAAGGCTCACATATTCTTTAACAAATTCATGAATGGCGTCCCATATCGGTCGGCCATCGTCCCTGTACGGATAATTTAATTTGGGATTTTCCACAAATCGATTCTTCATGTCATTGGGAAAAGCGCGGTCACGAAATTTAAAATTACTCATGCCTTCCGCCATAAATTTTACCAGTGCCTTATTATCAGGGGGAAACATGGTGCCATACCTGGGGATTTTGCCGTCTTTTTCCGGTTCGTAGAGTGGGTGGACGTTTACGCTAAGTGTATATTGCAGATGTGGATCGAGTAGTGCCAACAAAGGGTGGTTGAATCCCAGCTGACGGTAAGTCACCATGATAATGGATTCCATTACATAATGGATTTGTGTGGCGTGGGTCCATAATTCATGTACCGTTCCATCGGCAGCCTGAATGCACGTGCGTGCCAGTTTCCATTGCTGTTTGTCATCCGGAGTAATAACAGGGTTTTCCGTGTTGCTATCCCGGGTTACGTCTAATTGTATGGCCAGAGGTCGCAGGTTACCATCGTCTTGCAGGTAGAATAGAGCAATGGGTGCGGTCAGGTGTTTTTGATGGCTGTTTACAATACCCAGATTTTCAGTGACCGGTTTGAGCATGGAATAATTAATCATGTACAAACGTTGATCCTCAAAGGCATTGTCGAAGGCTTGCTTGCTGATGGGTAATTGAGCTTGTTTTACTTTGAATGTATCTGGTAATGGATTTTGGCTGTTTACACCCTGGATCATCACAGGGTTTGCGCCTGCTACGCATTGACGGGCAAAATACAGATCGTTCCAGAAGTCCGTTAGTAGCACTGGATCTGGAAATTGCGACTGGGCGAACAAGTTATAATCGTCCAGGCTTTCGAAGGGTTTTCCCAATACACCGAATTTAATGAATTTGCATAACAGTCCCGGCAGACTTGGAATTAAAGTGGCGGCGCGCAGAAGAGATTTAATCCGATAATAACAGCCCGCTTTTTCAGATTTTGGTAACTTGTTTATGGTGGCGATAGTGCCGTTGTACGTTAGGCTGAAAGCATACTCCTGACGTAATTTCTGTAAACATTCTTCGCGTAGCGCTTTCTGCGAATCGTATTGGGGCAAGGTTAATACGGTGGACATGGCTACTCCATCAGTTTCAATTCCAAATGTATTTATTTAGCGGGTATAAACTGGAACAATCAATGACTCGTACCCTCTTTATAAATTAACACTGAATAGATACTTGCAAAATATATTTAGTTTGACAAAACAAAGCAAATATATAAAAACTATTTTTATTCTGTAAACGGCTACAACAGAAATGTACTGTGGGTGGGATTAGTTGTCAATCACGATTATGGTCGATCAGTAAAAAGTTCGATACTATAGTTGATAATCAATTTTATAGGTTACAATTTTTATTTACTATATTATCGATAACTGAGCGAATCTCTGAGTGCATACTCTTCAGATTCTGAGAGCGAAATAGGTACTTGGGGAATATTAGGGAGCAACTATGAGTTTATTTGGAAAAAGCGATTTCAAAGCCCGGTTATTCTTGTCAGATAACCAGGAACGAACAGTGTCAAGTTTTATTGGAGATTCTCATGCCACACCCGGTAATGTCGGTGTTTGTTTGTCTGGAGGTGGTTCACGTGCTTTGACTTGTGGCATGGGCCAGTTACGCGCTTTAAAAGAATTACAGGTGAACGGTAAAAGTCTGCTTGGACAGGTTAAGGCGGTGTCGACAGTTTCCGGCGGTTCGTGGGTTGGTGTGCCGTTTTTATATCTTGATGAAGAAACCAGTGATGACGATTATTTGAACCGCTATGTCGAGGATCAAAGCCGGCTGGTTGCCACTAAAACTGGTGGACATGATTTATCAGAAACACTGGACGAATTTCCTCCGAACAATATTGGCCAGGGTCCAGCCGAACGTTCGTTTTCTCCGCTTGTCCTTGCATTCTGTGCCCTGATTCTACATAAATTATATAAAGTGCCTGCAGATATGTTATGGCAAACACTCGTGGGCACACATATTCTCAAGCCTTATGAACTGTATAATCCGAGCCTCCTGGGTAAAAAACCAACAACATTTTTTTCGTATGATCTGGAAACATTAAATCGAGATATTCTGGATCAGAACCCGGATCTTAGAGATGAAATCGGGCACTTATATGTGAACGCAGATGCTCAGCGAGTTCACCGTCCGTTTTTGATTTGTAATATGTCTATGTTTGTGAGTTTACCGGGATATCCAGACAAATTTTTAGTTCCGGTACAGGTAACGCCTTTTTTTACTGGGGTGGTTGGAGATCCAAAGGGTGCAGTCGATGCGAATAACCAATTCGTTGGCGGCGGGGGTGTGACTTCTTTCGGCTTTAATTCACAATTACTCAGTGTCACCAACGCCAATGTTGAGCTGGAACAAAATCGATCCTGGGCTCTTGTCGATGCGGTGGGTGTAAGTAGTTCTTTTTTCGCTGAAAAAGTCAATGAAATTTTCAACGAAATGAAAAAAAATCCTTCGCTCATTAAAACCTATCGTGAAAAAAGTCAGGATGCAGTCAACACTTGGATAAATAAGATATTACCCAATAAAAAGTTTCGCCTTGCTGGCGCTGTCCTCGATGAGGTGGAACAGGGCTTCGACAAAATCGGAGCCGAATTAATATCGGATAGTGAAATAATTGATATCCTTGATGATATCGATGACATAGTTCCGAAGTATCTTTATTGGCCAGCTAAAAGTGCCAAGCCTGATTCATCTTTAAAACCTAATAGTTTTGCGGACGGTGGTAATCTGGAGAATACCGGCGTGGCCAGCTTATTGGCCTACCATGACATCGACAATGTTATGGCATTTGTAAACACCAGTACTCCAATGACTGAAAGCGAAAAAGGCGTACTGGATGAAAATGGTCATGAAATACCAGGCACTCGAATTTTTGTTGATTCACAAATGCCACCACTTTTCGGTTACCGACCTTATCGCGAAGGTCTGGGTTATCAGCTTTATTCAGCCGCCGATACCACGGATGCAGATGACCAGGATTTTTCGTTTAGCCAGGTGTTTGAGTCATCGGCGTTTGCGGATTTTCTTACTAAGATGTGGACGGCTAGTGGCAACGCCGAGAAACCAGGATCAAACCAGCGGCCAGCGATTTGTGAACAAACCCTACGTGTACTCGATAACACCTGGTTTGGCGTCAAAGGCCGTGGTGGGGCAGGGGATGCTAAAGGAAAAATAAATATTGTTTGGTATTACAACAATCGTGCTCGCGATTGGTACGACCAGTTAAACGATGAAGTAAAGGACTTGCTGGGAAATTTCGACGATGCTTCATCATTTCACAATTTTCCGCACTACAGTACTCTTTCATCGCACCTAAGCGAAACGGAAATCAATTTACTAGCCAATTATACCGCCTGGGCGGTTGCTGATTCATCAAATTCCGGTACGTTTACCCGGTTGTTTAGTGAAAGTCACTGAATGAATGAGTGATTTATTGATTAAGAGTAACTACTTGCCCCCTATCGAAACAGCCCTCTATGGGGGATCTCTGGAGGAAGTGTATGCGGCAGGAAAGCCGCAATAAGGTCAAAGAGTCTTTACCCATATGCGAGTGATGATGAGCCTGAGGATTATCACTTTGAACTTTGGGAAAATCAGAAAAAACAGTTTCATGGACAAAGTCGGTCGGCGGACGGCATCGAGCTGCCTGTGTATAGGTTTCATCAGGCGGCTGCGTATCATCGATACTATGTGCTGAAAGATTTGCTGCCCAGGTATAGATTGGCCGTAATTTGAGTGTAGGGGTATAGATTTAGGCGTCAGGTTGTACTTCAGAACTTCTGATTTAACGTGAAATAACTTGAAACGAAATTAGGCTATTTCGAGCTTTATTTATGGATAAATACACTTGACCCCTTATTTTTGACCCCTTATTTTGACCCCTTATTTTGACCCCTTATTTTTTGTTGGTTTTAAGTTTCTCGATGGATACGCCTTGCGTGAGGAGCCATGTACGGACCCGTACGCACGGTTCTCTGGGCAGACGGAGGCCACAGGCCTCATCTGACCCGATGGTTAGCGTATGGTGAGGTCATGCGGCATCCGTGAGTCTCTGGTTTACAACGTGCCAAAATACCGACATTTGCTCATACTTATGATCGAAAAAATCCTCAAAAAAACCAACTTTGTTTAACGGTTTGGGATATGAATATCGCTCACCATCTTCATCGATTTCCGTTATCCAATCTTTCGGTTCGCTTGAATTTAATACATCAAAGAGTTCGGGAGGGTAAAGATAGGGTTTTCCCGTGTCGTTCAATATTCTGTAGTCATCTGCCTCTATCCCAATAACGAAGTACGGTTGATCTTCGGATAGGTCAGCATAGCTGGGGTTCTTTGATTTGAGCTTGATAATCATTTCTCTGTCACCACCTTTAGTTTGGTTTCAAATCTACCGATGCCATAATGTTCATACCAGTGGTATTCATAGAAAGTTCCGTCGCTTTCGAATACCGGGCTACTTTTCTTGACCCATTTTGACCGGTGGCCTCCATATTTCTCAAAAAGTCTTTGAACATCGCGGATACGCTTGCCTTTCGCGATTACTCGCGACTGTGAAATTAATTCTTTGGTAAGTTCGATTAATCCATCTCCCTATTGCAATGATGAGCTAAGGTCTTCCCTCAATCGCGCGGCGGAGTCACGTCGATTTGGAGGCGCTTGTTCTATGCTTTGTCAATCACTGCCACCATCTCCTCCGCCTGAATCAAAACCACCAACATCGAGATCACCACCGTAATCAGAGGAAACAGAAGCAATGTCTGTTATTTCAAAACTGCAATTGCCATCAAAATGTTTATCGGCAATATCGGATCGCATTCCATCAAAATCGCATGTTTCACCAATTTATTGATGGTACTGATCAAATGCTTCTCTTCCAGAAAACATTACAATACCCAAACAAGCATCAGTTACGCTTAACCCAGAACGCTCAATGGTTTTCTTGATTTGTTTTGGTGTGTAAGTTTTCGAATATCCATAATCTTTTGTCAATAGACTGGGTAGCATTTTTATATATGACTTGATTGCTCTATTGCGGTTGAAGTTTTTAATTAACCCCATGACTCTCTCCTTTTTACGGAAAACTCAAGCGATGGCTAGGTGTTTTTCGCACGATCAACTCGCTCGACTCGTTCCCGAACCAAGGGATTCTTGGCAATTGGATTGGACCGTACCGTACTGGTAAATTAAATGCCAACTCCTTTCCGATTGAACCCTCGATCCTCACATGTACCACAATTCATTCTGGCGAACTCATGTGAGCATAGTCAATATTAATGATTTCTCGCAGATTACCACGTTGCTCTTTACCACCTTTTCGAAATATCAGTTCATTACCTTTGTCAAATACCTCATCTGCCAGATCCCATACCATTTTCTTGATTAGAAACTAACCGAACACTGCCATGACGATAAGAGGAGCTACGTCAAACATAGGTGAGTTTTCTTCTGCACCCGATGATAGGAAAATTATCAGAAAGAAGCCAAGAAACCCAAACCTTACTATTGGGAATAGTTTCTTAAAATAGAATGTAGATACGGAGGTTTTGTTCATGCCGTAATTGCACTTAACGACCCGCACAACTGGAAAAATAATGGGGTGTGATATGCATGGTAGTCAGCCAGCTGGTGAAAGTCCAGCCTTCACCCTTTGAAAAGGGAATGGGTAGGCGAAAGCAAGGGTGCCGAAAGAAACTCTGAATAGCGACCCAATAGGGAATCACGGATATTGAGAGCGAATTTGGGATCGATCAGAAGCTCTATCCAAATTGATCACCAGAATATGCAACCTAAACGAAAGTGAACCTTGGTAGTCAAATCTTGCCAGTTTGGGCAACGAGGGGCGTCTATTTTGGGTGTTACATATAGAAAAATATGATTAACCCCTTTATTGGACCCCTTTATTGTTCTGGGGTGAATGAATATACCTGAGATACATTCAGCTCTTTAAATGCAACTGATAGCACGGCGTTTGCAGCCTCCGTAGCATACCCATTCCCCCAATACTCTTTGGCTAAACGCCATCCGATTTCTACGCATGGAGAAAATGGTAACTCGGGTATTGGTGTATGTAATCCTACAAAACCAATAAACTTATGTTGTTGCTTTTCCTCTACAGCCCAAAATCCCCAACCCCGCTGAAAAATAAGTGAGATGATTTTATCCGACATTTTATTGCTTTCAGATACGCTGAGCGTATTAGGAAAATATTCCATGACCACTGGGTCAGAATTGATTTCTGCAAATAACTGACGATCCTCGTTTTTCCATTGCCGCAGTTTTAAACGGTCAGTTTCAAATTCAATTACATCTGCCATAGATGACGCTTCATGTTTTCATGCCGTATAGCGTCGCAAATCACAGGAGGCAAACAGCAGAGTGATGAAGGAACGGCGCTGTTTGATTTCCGAGTGCATTTGCTTGGTCATGCGGCAACCTCAATGTATTCTACAGAGCTGCTTGGTTTGGATACTACCTCACCATCGTTCCGTATGCCTTCGATATGAAATTCGATTGCTTCCCGAATTTCCGTCTCGACTTCCTCGATACTTGCTCCGGTAGCGACGCACCCTGGAAGATCTGGAACATATGCAGAGTAGTTTGATTGTGCTTTTTCGATTACGACGGCGTATTTCATAAGACACCTATTTCCAACCCGCCTGTTTATATATGCTGTTCAGTGTTCCTGGTGTCAAATCATCGCTTGGCTTGCCAGGAACAGTGACACGCCCGGGTTTGTTTGCCTTGTTATGTGCTGTCATGGGCAACCTTCGGGTGCATATTTGGCAGGCCTTTTTTTATCTGGATCTGCTGAAGGAC
Source organism: uncultured Methylococcaceae bacterium (assembly GCA_964528035.1). Taxonomy (GTDB): domain Bacteria; phylum Pseudomonadota; class Gammaproteobacteria; order Methylococcales; family UBA1147; genus CAZGQY01. The sequence goes on from CAZGQY010000017.1 coordinate 37,185, forward strand.
CACCCCCAAACCTTACACCTTGATAAACCCACCAAGCGCGAAATGAGCTCATTCCATCTTCTTCACAGTGGCTCTGAAGTAAACGATCAGCCATTTCTCTATGAAGATTGTCATCAAGATGTTCTTCTCGCATTAGCTGATATAGAGCATCATGAACTAATGAGCCTCTCATAAAGTTTTGTGTATCAATTGTTGGACCGGATGGTCCATCCCAAGCGTAGCCTTTTTTGATGGTAAGGAGACCTGCAGAAGTCAGCGTGATGAATACCGATTCTTTATCTGATTCGGGTTTAATTGGAATATCGACTTTATAATCCTGCTTGAGCTGATACTTGTAACCACCTCGATAAGCAATACATTTCATCTTCTCTCCCCTTGAACATAACGCCTCGCCAATAACTGGTATTTTTGAGAGCGCAGAGAACAAAAATGTCTATATTGATTGGCTTTGTTAGCTTTATATTCTTACAAATAAAATTAATCAGTTGATATTTCTGCAACCACTGCCTCTGGTGTATTATTCTTCACTGATTCAATACCATTGTCTCGCGAAACAATGGTTTCGTAAGATTGACTTGTTCCGATTATTTGGTTGTTTCCAGCCTTGAGATTAAAAGTATATTTTCCTGATTTCGTTTCTTTTCTTTCATAACGTGAATCATCAGATGAATTTTTCTTTACAGACTCGATACCATTTGTACAGCCAGATTTCGCTTTATAGCCTTCACTAGATAAAATATTTTGGCCATTACCAGACTTTAAACGAAAGCGAAACTCACCAGCTTTGTCTTTATATATTTCAAATTTTCCTGCCATTTTTTACCCCTATTTTATGAATAATGAAACTTTACCCGATTATAAAGCTAACGCTCTTATCACAGGTGCCACAGAAGCGCTTGAAAGAAAAAACCTGTTGTTTGGCGTCCGGTGCATAAGATTGTTGGACGAAGCCGCTGCGCGGCAGAAAAAACAAATCTCCCGATCAAAAACTAAAATGTAACCTCAACCCCTCAGTCAGAGGGGCGATTCAACCACGAAATTGAGGTTACACAGTCATGACAACACCCTTCAAAAGAACTTTCAAGCACGATTATGAAATGCTTCTGCAACATCTTAGACTTAAAGGACTTCAACCGAAGACAATAGACGCCTATTCGCGCGGCATGCGTCGTATTGGTCTTTATTTTGACCTTCAGGTCTATGATCTCTCAGAACAGCAGTTGATTGACTATGTGCTCAAACTGGATCCAGGTTGGACATTGGCCTGGCTAAGGAAACGACCGACGTTAACGTGTCGGGAGTGCGGGGCTCAGGTGAAGATTCTCAAATCACAGATTCCGCCGCTTTTCCCTTGGACACTTGATAGGCCGACAGGATGATGGACGGGAGATTCTTGATGTTCTAAACGAAACCTCAGCTTAGGTG
>CAZGQY010000018.1:0-33822 GCA_964528035.1 uncultured Methylococcaceae bacterium
GCCTATTCCTTTAAATCCGTTTGGGCGCCATTGGTTGATTGCCTGCCTATACCCGTGCTAACAAATAGTTTGGGTAGGCGGCGCGCCTGGTTGTTATTTGCCCAAATTGCTGTAGCGGGGGCGATCGTGCTTATGGCGCTGGTTGATCCGTCCAGTAGTCAGGAAAATTTGCTCATGATGGCATGGGCGGCAGTTTTTCTGGGCTTTTCTTCAGCAACTCAGGATATCGTAATTGATGCTTACCGAATTGAATCTGCTGAGAGTAGCCTGCAGGCCATGATGTCATCATCTTATATTGCTGGCTATCGCGTAGGTATGATCGTATCCGGAGCGGGCGCATTGTTTCTCGCCAACGAATTCGGGACATCTATAGGCGCATACGATTATAGTGCATGGCGTACCACATATTTGTTGATGGCCACTGTGATGCTGGTCGGAGTGGTGACAACGCTAATTATTGACGAGCCTGCGGGAAGTAATCAAAACAGGTCGTTATATAGTGCAGGAGAATATACTCGTTTGGTCGCTTTATTTCTGGTACTGGTTGCGTGTTTTGTCGGGATATTTTTTCAGTCAGCGGAAACTGCTGCACAGATTCGTGTTGTTCTCTCTGAAAGTTTGAAAAACCAGAGTCTGGCTGTTTACTTAGTGGCTTTTGGGATCGAAGTGCTTCGCCTGGCTGTTGCGGTCATTAGCGTTGCATTGGTCGCCTTTTTTGCGGATTTGACGGGTGTCGTTAACCGAAAAATGGTTAGAGAAAGCTACATTGAACCCGTCCTGGATTTTTTTCAACGGTTTGGGCTAAGGTCAGCAATTTTGTTATTGGCGCTCATTGGGTTGTACAGGATTTCGGATATTGTTCTTGGGGTGATATCGAATGTTTTTTTTCAGGATATGGGGTTTAGCAAAACAGAAATTGCCAGTGTAGTGAAAACTTTTGGTTTGATTATGACTCTGGTTGGGGGTTTTTTGGGTGGAATGTTGACTGCCCGGTTCGGAGTGATGCGAATTCTTTTCCTCGGAGGCATATTAACTGTATTGACGAATCTTTTGTTTATGATCCAAGCTTCTGCGGGACACGATGTGTTTGTGCTGTATTGTGTGATATCGGCTGATAATTTATCTGCAGGTCTGGCCAGCGCGGCATTTATTGCCTTCCTTTCGGGGTTGACAAATGTGTCATTTACGGCGATGCAATACGCAATTTTTAGCTCGTTAATGACGTTTTTTCCAAAAGTGCTTGGGGGATATTCGGGTACAATGGTTGAGGCAATGGGTTATTCTCAATTTTTCCTTGTGGCTAGTATTATGGGGCTTCCGGTGCTTGGTTTGATATGGATGTCCGCTAAAGTTTTCGATTTTCAGGCAATAAAAAATCATTAACTCTGTCTGTTCTTAGGGTGTATAGTCATAGTCGATTATTAACGGCGCGTGATCTGAAAATCTTGCGTCTTTGTATATATGTGTCGTTCTTGCCAGGTTTCCCAGTGACAGTGTGACGACCTGGTAATCGATTCTCCAGCCGACGTTATTTTTCCACGCCTGTCCCCGATTAGACCACCAAGTGTACTGATTGGCTTCGTCGTTAACGGTTCGAAAAGCATCTACCCACTGGTTAGTGCCGAATAATTCATCCATCCATGCGCGTTCTTCTGGCAGGAAACCAGAGTGGTTTTGATTTGAGCGCCAATTTTTTATGTCAATTTTTTTATGAGCGATATTCCAGTCTCCGCAAATAACGTAGTTCCTTCCTGATTCGATGCATGCGTCTAAAAAAACCTTGAACCGGGCAAGAAAATCAAATTTTATTGTTTGGCGTGTTTCGCCGGAACTGCCAGACGGCATATATAAGGAAATAACACTCAGGTTACCTAATTGAGCTTCAATAAAGCGCCCTTCGTTATTAATTAATGGCCAATTGAGGGTATCGATAATCAGGTCGGGTTGTTTTATCGAATATAGAGCGACGCCACTATAGCCTTTCTTTTGTGCGTCTTTGTAATAGCAATAATAGCCCGTTGGCCAAAATGCTTTGGCTTGAATTTGATGGACTTGGGCTCTGGTTTCCTGAAGGCAAACAAAATCGGCATTCTGTTTATCCAGCCATTGAAAGAAGCCTTTTCGTTCGGCGGCACGAATTCCATTCAGGTTCAGGGAGATAATACGCATATTTAGAGTCTTTTGGGTCAAGAAGCGCTTAATTATTAGTTTATCCTCGTTCTCGCAAAGGGTTTATAGAATAACAATATTAAGGTTGCGCTGGCATGGTTGGTGTGTTGTCAGGTTGCGATAATTGCATAAATCCATTAAAGTAACAGGTTCACTTAAAAAAATATCACTAGTAGAGTTTAAGGTAGGGTTCTTTGCCATGAGACAGGAAATACATCCAAAGTATGAGACGATTCGCGTGACGTGTAGTTGTGGGAATGATTTCGAGACCAGTTCGACATTGTGTAAAGATTTGCACTTGGATGTTTGTTCTGCCTGCCACCCATTTTACACTGGAAAACAAAAAATAGTTGATACTGCCGGGCGGGTAGATAAATTCCGCCGCAAATATGGAAACTCTTAGTATGAGTGAAGAAGTGACTGAACAAACAGTTACTCAGGTGTTCATGAGAACTGTTGGTGCTCTGGAGGACAAGGGTGGTTATAGTGCCTAAGAAAACAATAACTGTAAGTGATAGCAGCAACGAGAAATCAGTGGAATTTCCGTTGTTAGATGGAACCCTTGGACAGCCAACTGTCGATATTCAGTCGCTGAGTCCGAATATGGGGTATTTTACTTTTGATCCGGGCTTTGCGTCGACGGCAAGCTGTAAAAGTGATATCACTTTTATTAATGGGGAAGAGGGAATTTTACTATATCGAGGATATCCCATTGATCAACTGGCTGAAAAGAGTAATTTTCTGGAGGTTTCCTATTTGTTGATGAACGGAGAGTTGCCCACCTCTGCTGAATTTGCAACTTATGAGGGCGAAATAAAGTGGTATTCCAAGATTCATGAAAAACTTCGGGGGTTTATAGAAGGGTTTCATTACGATGCTCATCCAATGGCGATGATGGTGGGTGTAGTGGGTTCTTTGTCCGCGTTTTACCATAGCGAGATGGACGTGGATGATCCCGAACACAGAAGAATATCTGCACTTCGGATGTTGGCGAAAATGCCGATTATAGCCGCTGCCTGCTACAAGCACAGTAAGGGCGATCCGTATGTATATCCTAGAGGTGATTTAGGTTACTGCGAAAATTTTCTGAATATGATGTTCGCCCGTCCATCCGAACATTTTTTTATTGACGAAGGGCAATATATGGATCCGGTGGCGGTGAAGGCTTTGGATCTTTTATTTATTCTTCATGCAGATCACGAACAGAATGCGAGTACGTCAACAGTACGTCTTGCGAGTAGTACCGGGGCCAATCCCTATGCGTGTATAGCTGCGGGAATCGCCGCCTTATGGGGGCCTGCTCACGGTGGTGCAAACGAAGCAGTATTAAGTATGCTGGAAGAAATTGGAACGATTGATCGAATTCCGGAATTTATTGCTCGTGCCAAGGATAAAGATGATCCATTCAGACTTATGGGTTTTGGACACAGAGTTTACAAAAACTTCGATCCGCGAGCGACAATTATCCGAAAAACCTGTCATGAACTGCTAGAGAAACGATCTACAGTGGATCCTTTGTTTGAGTTAGCGATGGGTTTGGAACAAGTTGCCCTCAATGATGATTATTTTGTTGAAAGGAAGCTCTATCCGAATGTTGATTTCTATTCTGGAGTTATTTACAAAGCATTGAATATCCCGGTTGAAATGTTTACTGTCATGTTTACAATCGCGAGAACCGCCGGTTGGGTTTCTCATTGGTTGGAGTTAATGGCTGATCCGAGCAGACGCATAGGACGACCACGACAACTTTATACAGGCAGCGGCATGCGAGATTATACGTCTGTTGATGATCGAGGCGGGGCCTGATCCCATCATTAAATTTTAAGTCATCCGGTTGCGAACGCTGTTCAGTGATACGACTCGAAGCTGGGATTTGTTGTTAAAAGTCTGGTGAAATGCTTGTGGAGGTAAACAAAGTAGCCTGATTGTGGTCTCGTCCGCTACCAGTTGTAAAGCGGGGTATTCTTTGTTGCTAAGTTTGTGCGAGATTTCTTTGAAAGGAATACTGCTGTTATATAGTTTTATCATGATTTCTTCCGGTGTCTTTATTGGAAGGTAGAGAATTATGTCATTGTATTGGCCAACGTGGCCATGCAAAATATTTTCAGTCAGATAGGGCTTAAAGTCTTTTAGAAACTCCATAACCTCCAGGGCTATAAAACGCAGTTTTTGCTGTTGTGTCTGGTGAGTGTTTTTGTTGAACAGCTGCGTATGTTGTTCAATAGCAGATTCTATTTCTTTGTTTTTCGGTAAGTATTTTTGACCGGAGAAGCCTAATCTGTCAGCGGCCTTGGTTTTCGCTGTTAAGTAATCATTAATTCCTTCATCGATAATTACTTTTGCTGATTCCTGGGCGATGAGCTCGCGAATTTTATTGTCCGTTTTTGTCAAAACAGATCCTGAATTTCCGAATTTTCGGAGTCATCAGAAGCATAAGGGTATATGCCTCGAGAAGGAATACCCGATCCTGGAGCGTATTCTTGGCGAAAAACTTCTGCGATTGAGCCCGGATTTTCCGGTGAGGCCAATAATCCAGAGAATTTATTTACGTTAACTGTGACAATTCCTTCAGGTTTTTCAACTTCTTCCACTTCGGTGAATTTTAGCGCTTCTTCCGTGTAATATATCCACATGGGCAAGGCTGCTTTGCCGCCAGTCTCACGGTTACCCAGTGGTTTCGATGAGTCAAATCCGACCCAGGCTACACTGGTCATAGTAGGCGAGAATCCATTAAACCAGGCATCTCTTTGGTCATTTGTCGTTCCCGTCTTTCCGGCAATGTCCGAGCGCCCCAAGCGCTTGGCTTTTACGGCCGTTCCGCGTTGCACAACATCTTTCAGCAAGGACAACATCAGGTAGTTTATTTGCGGGGACATGACCCTGGGAGCGAATATTTCATTTTGCTCACCCATTTCGCCGCAGTTTGGGCAAGCAGTTTTGGGAATCGCTTCCCTGACTATATCCCCATTTTCAGTTTCAACACGTGATATGAAATAAGGATCAATTAAGAATCCGCCGTTTGCGAATACAGAATAAACTCTTGCCATTTGTAGTGGTGTTGCGCTTCCACTACCCAGCGCCATTGATAGTGTTCGGGGAATTTGATTTTCAGGAAATCCAAAACGCCTGGCCGATATGACGGCCTGGTCAATACCAATTTCACGAAGTAAACGTATAGATACCAGGTTTCGGGATTTCCTGAGTGCAACACGTAATCGCGTTGGCCCGTGGAATTTGCCGCTATAATTTTTAGGCCGCCATACTTTAGAGGTCCATGGATCTACATAAACCAGTGGTGCATCGTCAATAATGCTTGCAGCGGTAAATCCTTCTTCCAGAGCCTTAGTGTAGATTACAGGTTTAAATCCCGATCCGGGTTGTCGTTTCGCTTGAATCGCCCGATTATATTTGCTGTGATAGAAGTCAAATCCTCCCGCGAGAGCAACAATTCCACCGTCTGCGGGATTCAGCGATACTAATGCACCGGAAACGCTGGGTACTTGAGCAATGACCCATTGGTTTTCATGGTCTAACCGGACACGGATTATGTCGCCAATGGAAACTATATCAGATGCTTTTTTTGGTGATCTTCCACGTCTGTTTTCGGAGCGGTATTTTCTTGTCCATTTCAGGCCTTCCCACGGTATTTGAATGGATTGTCTGTTTCCAATATAGGCTGATATTGATTTGTCTTCCATGGCCTGGACGACCGCCGAGCGTGTGTCACCAATCTTGGGAAATTCTTTTAATTTTAAATCTATTTGACTAAAGTTTTGAATGTCCAGGGGACTAATGTTTCCTTCAGGGCCTTTGTAACCATGTCGTTCGTTATAATCATGTAACGCTCGATGAAGTGCTTTGCGTGCGGAAATTTGTAATCGTTCATCGAGTGTGGTGAATACTTTGTATCCGCCGGTGTATGCATCCTCTCCAAAATCCTTAACCATTTTATTTCGGACCATTTCTGCAACATAAGCAGCAGAAAGTTGGACAGAATAAGTATGAGTTTTTGCAGTTACGGGTTGTTTGACAGCATCCTTGAATTTGGTTTGGGAAATAAAATCCAGAGTTTGCATCCGACGTAAGACATAGTCACGACGTTCAATGGCTCGTGTTGGGTTGGTCAGGGGATTAAACCGGGAGGGAGCTTTGGGTAACCCTGCAATCATTGCCCATTGGGCAAGGCTGAGATCCCAAATTTTTTTCCCGTAATATACCTCTGCTGCTGCACCGATCCCGTAGGCTCTGTGCCCCAAATAAATTTTGTTCAGATACAGTTCGAATATATCTTGCTTGCTCAGTTGTTGTTCAATTTTTAGAGCGAGGAAAATTTCTTTAATTTTACGTGTGAATGTTTTATCTCGGGACAGGAAGAAATTTCGAGCGACTTGCATGGTAATAGTGCTGCCACCCTGGCGTTTTTTTCCAGTCAGTAGAAGTTGAATCCCAGCTCGGAGCAGTCCTTTGTAATCAACACCGGGATGGCTAAAAAATCGATCATCTTCGGCAGCCAGGAATGCCTGGGTTAGTTGTTCCGGCGTTTCTGAAAAAGCAACGGGGATACGTTTTTTTTCCCCGTATTGAGCGATTAATTTACCGTTCTGACTATATATTCTGAGCGGTATTTGTAATTGTATATCTATCAATCCGGTAATATCCGGTAGGTCCGGTTCAATATTTCTGTAGACTATGTAGACGGTTGCAATTGGTATCACCGCTATGAGTATCATTATAATAGCCAGATAGCGGAACCAACTGCGAGAAAAAATAGAATTTTTTGAGTTTGAAACTGTCACGCAAAATACCATAATAGGTAAGAGCAAACGGATTTTTTGGCTGTCAAAAGTGAATTGGTTAACAAATTGATGTGTTTCAATATTAAAATTTTCAATTACTACTATACTACAGGATACATGGCCTATGTCGGTTTATATTTAATTGTAATATACTCGATACTGATTGGACCCTTGTCGATGTCAGTTGGCATTAAAATATGTAACACTATGGAATTATTATGGTTTTCTTAAAGCGGAAAAAGCCGCCGTTAATTGGAATAGATATAAGTTCGGCAGCGGTAAAACTTCTTGAATTAAGTAAAAGTGGATCCCGTTATCGGGTCGAAAGTTATGCAGTTGAACCCTTACCTCAGGATGCTGTTGTTGATAGGAATATAGCAAACGTTGAGACAATCAGCGATACTATAAAAGCAGTCTTAAAGAATTCTAATAGTCGCCAAAAGCATGTTGCAGTGGCAGTTGCCGGATCTGCAGTCATTACTAAAGTTATTTCAATGCCTGCATCCCTGACCAATGATGAATTGGAAGGGCAGATTGAAATGGAAGCTGATCAATATATCCCTTATTCTCTGGACGAAGTAAGCCTGGATTTTGAGGTTCTCGGACCCAGCGAGAAGAATTCGGAAATGGTTGATGTTTTGCTTGCCGCGTCAAGAAAGGAAAATGTTGAGGATCGGGTTGCGGCGCTGGACATTGCTGGTTTAAAAGCCAAAGTAGTTGATGTTGAAGCGTATGCAATGGAAAATACTTTTTCATTGATTGCGGATCAGTTACCGGATGGGGGGGACCATCAAACCATCGCAATTGCCGATACCGGTGCAACCATGACAACATTAAATGTTATTCATGATAATCGGATAATTTATACGCGAGAGCAGGGGTTTGGTGGCAAGCAACTTACCGAAGAAATTCAGCGGCGCTACGGGTTGTCGTACGAAGAAGCCGGGTTGGCGAAGAAACATGGTGGTTTACCGGATAATTATGTTTCAGAGGTGTTGGAGCCATTCAAAATGGCGATGGTTCAACAGATCGGTCGGTCGTTACAGTTTTTTGTTTCATCCAGTGTCCATCGGGGTATAGATACGATAGTGCTTGCGGGTGGTTGTGCTTCAATACCCGGTATAGATCATATGGTGGAAGAGCAGCTTGATACTCCCACGATAGTTGCCAATCCGTTTATAAATATGGCTTTATCCAGTCGTATAAAACCTCAAACTTTAAGTAATGATGCTCCGGCGATGATGATCGCCTGCGGATTGGCGTTGAGGAGTTTTGACTGATGGCTAGAATAAATTTATTACCGTGGCGTGAAGAGCTCAGAAAGCAGCAGCAACAGGAGTTTCTTGGTGCTGTATTGAGCGTAGCGGGATTGACCATGTTTTTTATGTTCATGGTTCATAGTCATATAGAAGGCTCTATCGATAACCAGAATTCTCGAAATCAATATCTAAACAGGGAAATAACCAAGCTTGATAAAAAGATAAAAGAAATAAAAGAATTAGAAGATAAAAAAGCCAGATTTATTGCGAAAATGGACGTTATTCAACAACTTCAGGGAAGTCGCCCTGAGATTGTTCATTTATTCGATGAAGTAGCGACCACTATTCCGGAAGGTGTCCATATTAACGAGTTTAAACAAAAAGGTTCACTCCTTACTCTGGATGGCGCGGCCCAATCTAACGCGCGTGTCTCGGTGTATATGAGGAACCTGGAAAATTCTCCCTGGTTGGCAAACCCGAAATTATCCGTTATTGAAACCAAAGGTAGTGCTAATCAAGGGCGGGTGAGTAAATTTAATCTCAGCGTAAAACAAGAAAAACAGAAGAAAAAGAACAAAAATGGGGGTGCCTCATGAACCTTTCAGAGGTCAATTGGGAATTAGACGCGGCTGGAACCTGGCCGCTTCCTGTGAAAATCGCAACAGCGATCCTTATCTGTATACTCGTAGTTGGTTTGTGGATCAAGCTGGATACAGTCGATCAGTTATCGTCATTAGAGCAGGAAGAAAAGAAAGAGGTTGAATTAAAAAAGACATTCGAAACAAAACAGAAAAAAGCCGTAAACCTTGAGGTTTATAAAAAGCAGTTGGAAGAGATTCAGGAATCATTCGGTACAATGCTTCGGCAACTTCCTGATCGAACCGAAGTTGCCAGCCTTCTAGTTGATGTCTCGCAGACAGGGCTTGCGACTGGTTTGGAATTTGAACTTTTTAAACCTCAAGGTGAGGTTAAAAAGGAGTTCTATGCCGAACTACCCATTAATGTCCGTGTCGTGGGTAGTTACGAGGAATTCGGAACTTTCGTCAGTGGTTTGGCTTCATTACCCAGGATTGTTACGATTCATAACGTCAATATCAAATCGCATCAAGGTAAAGCATCTAAAAAATCTCAGGAAGTTAAAGCAGCAAAAAAAATAATGTTAATGGATGCAGTAGTGAAAACTTATCGTTATCTGGATGATGCCGAACAGGCTGCAGCGAGCAAGAGGAAGAAAAAAGGCAGAAGAAAAAGAGGTAGAAAAAAATGAACGGTCGTTTTCAAAGTATAGGCGCGTTCCCGGGATTGAGGGATATTACGCTGATGTTGGTTGTAACCAGTGTGCTAGGTGGGTGCAACAACAGCGATATGTCAGACCTTAAATCTTATGTTTCACAAGTGAAATCGCGCGAAAAAGGCAGTATAGAGCCGCTACCTGAAATAAAGACAGTGGAGACTTTTGTATTTAAGCCTGCTGGGTTAAGAAATCCATTTATTCCAATGGAAACAACTGAAGATACCAGCTCTAAGATAACCGTTCAAAATGGAATCAGGCCAAATACTGTTCGTGCTAAAGAAGAATTAGAGACATACAGCTTAGATAGCCTGCGAATGGTTGGTACGGTCAATATGTCATCTACACTTTGGGGGCTTGTGCAGGCAAATGATGGCACAATTCATCGTGTACGTAACGGTAATTATCTTGGACGTTACCATGGCAAAATTATACGGATTATGGAAAACCAAATCGAACTGTTGGAGATTATACCCGATGGCCCTGGAACTTGGCGTGAGCGGCAGGCGTCTGTGAAACTGTCAGAGTAATGGATGAGGAACTAGAATGAACAGTAGTCAAAATTTATCGCATCAACAATCTGGTGTTTTCATGCGGCAGCGTAAAAAATATATCTTGGTGGGATTGTTAGTTCTAATTCTGGCGCATGCGGGAATGGTCATAGCTGATACGTCGACGTTGGAGTCTGTAGAATTCTCATCAATGCCGGGTGACCAGCTTCAGTTCCAGTTTAATTTTGATAGTCCTGCGATCGAGCCGAAGTTATTTCATACTGATAATCCAGCGCGCATCGCTCTTGATTTTCCTGCTGTATCCAATGGATTAAGAAAAAAAATGATTCCTGTGAATGTGGGAATTGCCAGCGGCATTCATGCTGTCGAAGCATCCGGGCGAACAAGGGTTGTCATTAATTTAGTTAGAATGGTTCCGTTCGATACCCATATCGATGGAAACAAATTATTTGTTACTCTCGAAAATAGCGTTCAAGGACCTATTAAATCTTCTTCAGTAGTTAAACCCGCTCGTTCTTTAGTTTCAGCCCGGGCAAGTAGTTTGCCTTCGCAGACTATCAATAATATTGATTTTAGGCGTGGTACCCAGGGAGAAGGTCGTATTTTTATTTCTCTGTCTGATCCAAATACTGTCGTAGATATGCAGGAGCGCGGTAGCAAAATAATTCTACGCTTTATTAATACCGGATTATCAGATCGATTTGCAAAATCTTTGGATGTAACGGATTTCGCGACGCCTGTTCAACGCATAGAAACGCGTAGAGAGGGTAATAGTGCAACCATGTCGATTACGCCATCAACGCAGGATTATGATTATTCATCTTATCAAACTGATGGCTTGTTGACGGTAGAATTTCGACCGTTGACTCAAAGTGAAAAGCAAATAGCGAGTAAGAAAAAGTTTAAGTATTCCGGTCAGCGTCTGTCATTGAATTTTCAGGATATTGAAGTCAGATCAGTGTTGCAGATTTTGGCTGATTTTACCAATTTGAATATCGTAGCCAGTGATACGGTGGGAGGAAATATTACTCTCAGGCTTAATGATGTCCCATGGGATCATGCTATGGATATCATCTTGAAGTCGAAAGGTTTGGCTAAGCGTCAAACGGGCAATGTGATACTTGTCGCACCGACACCGGAAATCAATAAACTGGAAAAAGAAGAACTGGAAGCCTATGCCGTCAAGGAGAAATTAGAGCCACTTAAAACTGAGATAATCCAGGTAAAATATTCAACTGCAAAAGAAATACAGACGGTGTTGATGGGAGTGCAGGATCAGAAAAATGCAGTAGATACCGGATCTATTGAAGATCAATTGGGTCAAAATTCAACCAGTACATTGACTTATCCGCAGTCAAACCTTTCTGAAAGTACGTCTGGAGAGTCTAATCGCGGTTCGATAATGTCGAGTCGTGGGGTGGTAAATATTGATGTCCGGACTAATGTGCTTATTGTCAAAGATACCGCTCGTAATTTGGAAGCGATCAGGGCCCTGGTAGACCAACTGGACACACCGATTCGACAGGTCCTAATTGAGTCCAGAGTGGTTATCGCAAATGACGACTTTACCCGAGCACTGGGAGTTCGCCTGGCAGCGGAAGGTCGAGATGCTGATCCCACCGATGCAACAGCAAGTGGCTATGAAGCGGGCGGTTTATTAGGGGCGAATCAGGATTTGGTGACCGACCTAGCGGTAGGGGCGGCTACAGGCGGATTGGGTCTGGTTATTTTTAAGGCAAGTGAGTTCTTGCTTCGACTGGAGCTCACTGCGAATCAAGCGGAAAGCAATTTGACCATTGTGTCTAATCCACGATTAGTGACTACGGATCAGCATACCGCATCGATCGAACAAGGTGTGGAGATACCGTTTGCTACTCAGAGCGCTTTGGGTGGAACCAATACACAGTTTAAGAAAGCGGTGTTGAAACTGGAAGTCACTCCGCATATTACACCGGATGACGTTATTTTAATGGATGTGCTGGTGACAAAGGATTCTGAGGGTGCTCAGACCCCGGATGGATTAGCGATTGATCGCCGTGCAATTGAAACCAGCGTACAGGTGGAAAGCGGTGAGACCGTTGTTCTTGGTGGTGTTTACGAAAGCACCACGCGTGACGATGTCGACAGTGTACCTTTCTTTGGAGAGTTACCGGGGTTTGGTTGGTTGTTTAGAAGAACCAATGTCGAAGATTCGAAAAACGAATTGCTGATCTTTATTACGCCGAAGATTCTCAAGCGGAGTATCAATGCAATCTAATTGAATTCTTTAGAAGCTGAGGACAGATTGGGTATTACGGTGGCTGGTTAAGGTTTCCTGCTACGTGTTTGTGAGTCGCTCAGCGATTTCAGAAGATATAAAATTCTGTTTCACTTTGTTGCGACTATTGTTCTCTCAAAGTCCTACGATCTAACGGGTAGATTCGGGAGAATCTTTAATGGTGGGGTTGTTTATATTCGTCGATTAGTTGTTGAGGATCTCCCAGTGCTCGTATCTCTTGATTTTCGATCCACAGCAGACGATTGCACATTTCCTTTAAAAATGGCAGGTTATGGGAGACCAGTACGACGCTTCTGTGTGCGCTGATTTTTTCCCTGATCGCGTCCGAAGATTTTTGACTGAATTCAGCGTCACCGACTCCCAGCATTTCGTCGATTAAAAGTACATTTCGGTCAAGGTGTATCGCCAGCGAAAACATCAGTCGTGCTCTCATTCCTGATGAGTAGGTGATTACCGGGTCGTATATTGCTTTGCCCAGACCGGAAAATTCACAGATAGCGTCAATGTTTTCCAGTATAGCTGCTTTTCTGCAACCACTTAGCATGCCGCAGAAAATTAAATTGTCATAACCTGACAATCGAATATCGAGGCCTCCTTGAAGTGACAGTAGCAAAGGATATCCGTCATTGTGGATTACTTCTCCTGCGTCCGGTTTGATTACTCCAGCCAGAACAAGAAGCAGGCTGCTTTTACCTGCTCCGTTATTGCCAAGGATACCTAGAGTTTCGCCTTCCATGAGATCAAACGTTAGCCCGTTTAAAACTTTATGGCTGGACGTGCTCCACAAGCCTGTTCGGCGACGATAGCTCAGGTGCAGGTTGTTTACCGATAGTATAGGTTTTGTCATTGAGCAACTGCCAGATGAAAGTAGTGGTGTTCTAATTTACGGTGTAAATAGTTGGCGATCACAATGAACAAAGTTCCAAAACCTGCCAGACAGGATAACCGTAAAAACGAAGGGTTTTCTCCGTGGATAAGTACTGTTCTTGCTTCATGAATAATAGTTGCTATTGGATTCAATAGAAAATACTGATGCAGCGTCTCTGGTATGTTGTCTAACGAATAAAAGATTCCTGATCCAAACATTAAAGCCATTAAAGCGACATTGATTATATATAGGGTGTCAGGAATAAAAGGCAGTAGTAAAGCCAAACATAAGGTAATCCCTACGATGACCAAAAGTGCGCAGACCAGGACCAATGGGTACCATAACCATTTCAAGGTTGGTTCAGTTCCCAACATAACCAGAAGTAACATCAATACGAAAAATACACATATTGAACGGGTCGTTTCTGTAGCCAGAGAAATCAGTGGAAACAGCATATAGTTGACGTTGTAAGTGGAAATTATTCCAGGGTTTGTTAACAATGAATTGGTTCCCGACGAAATACACCTGCTGATCCACTGCCAGGTCATTACTCCAACCAGTAAAATAGCAGTAAAATCCGGGGAACGAAGTTGCAGCAACAACCCAAATACAGCGTAATACACCAACATTACAAGGCAGGGTTCGAGTAACCACCAAATCGCTCCGAGGTAGTTTTGAGCGTTATCCGCCTTTAATCGATTGCGGGTGCCAATTATCACTAAATCTATTAGCAGAGGTTTACGATTCATGGGTTATCGTCGAGAAGGTACATTAATTGGGTTATGGTAGTTTCTTGCGTGCAGGCGATGTAGAAAATTGTCGGCTGGATAATTGACAATTTATGCTTTCAGGGCAATATCCGAACCCATATTAGAGTAGCCTCCTAGCTAACAATTATTATAAATGATATTTTTCTGGTGGAATACCTCTAGATGCTAATTTTGTCAGCAGACGAGTGGAATATAGATTCGGACATTGCGATCAACGTAGAATTTTTGTCATTATTCAGAAACTATTTTTTAAGCGTGCAAGCCATTGTTTATTCGGGTTTCTGCAACTCGAATGTTGTAGCAGAGCGGGCATGGATGTATTTACTCGTTGCAAAAAATCAATGGTTTGTACTTTTACTACCCTGAAAATATGCTGGATAGCTACGATTTTTTTACTTAGTTATGGTTGTCTGTAGCGGACACGCCGGTATATTGTTCTGAGTAAAGGATATTGGGCCGCTTTTTTGCGAACCATCCAATATATTTTTACGGGTAATTTTTCGTTCGCATCTGGCGGTGTCTTTGCATCGTTAACTTGCAAAACATTTGTTGAGGTTGCGGATAACAGGCGCAGACGTCTTGAATGCCTGAAATGTAACTTCAGAGTACGTCGATCATAGCATATGGCCGCTTTTTGCTCATTCGCGGTGAGGACTGTTAAATTATCCCTACGTTTGAATCTCAAGGTGTATCGAGGTACAAAAGTCGGAAGTTGTCCGTCTTGTTCAAAACCCACGGCGACCAGAGCAAACCAAAGTCCGTGCCCTAGCTGTGAGATAATAGCCAGGAGTTCCGCAGTTACACAGCTTTTTCGAAACAAAAATCCTGGCGTCAAAAACTCATCCAGGTTTACAGATATCAGGTCTTCTGCAAGAAGTGGTTTATTGAAGGGCTGGCTGATGTTTTCTACCAGAGAATTTGTACAATCCGATTCCCAGTTTGCGTTCTGGATACACAACGAACTCTGTGCTGCACTAGCCTGACTTTTTTCTGCGGCAAGAACTAACCAGAATAAATGCATGGATAACCATTCGCATTGGTTTTGGTAAATGCAAAAATAGCCGTCATTGTTTTCATGATTCAGACCTTTGGCTATATAGTGGCCATCGATTCTATGCAAGGTCTTAAGTGGGGTTATATGCCATGAGAAGCGGGCAGACGTTCCAAGCATTTTTTCCAGGTGTTCAGCGTTTTCTAATGCGACAAAAATATTCGCTTTTATGTTAGGTTGGGTTTGTCGGTTTAAACTGTTCACGAAAAGATCGATATCACTTGTGGAGCAGCAACGGGCAATCCAGAATATTTCCAGCTTAATGGGTGATGCATTTGTGGCAACAGGTTTGGGTTGATACTTTTGATGCCAGTTGAGGAGTTTAGCCACCTGAGTTTCAAGGGTATATCGCTCAATAAATAGCTGATAGGCTGCTTCGGCTTTTTGGCGGGCTGAGTCTGGATTGGCACAGATCCACTGGTATGCCTCTGCAATTTGTTGCAGATTTTTTTGTGCGTCGGACGAGAACCGGATACTGATTACTGATTCGCCAAAGTGTTCCAGTATAAACGGATTGTCGTCAGTGATAATAACGGTGCGTGCTGCACAAGCTTGAAATATTCGAGTTGATACCAGGCCTGCATTGCGGTGGGACTGCGAAGAAAGGACCAGTGAAATGCCACATTGATTGGCGTGTTTAACGATGGAGTGTCCACGGTCAAACGGTAATTCTCCGCAGTAATTTTGAAAATTCTCCCAAATCGCTTTGCCATTTAGTTTTTCTACACCGTAAAAATTTGTAAAGTTAAGTTTATCCAGTAATTCAAGTAGACCAACATGGCGACCTTTGCTGCTTTCTACAAGAGATTCCCAATTTATACCGATATAAAAAATTCGTGGAGATTCCAGGTTTACTGGATTGATGCCCTCTATTTTCTGGCAGCTTGTATAGAAATGTGGTGGATCGGTTTCGGTGTAAATGGGATTGAAAATATTTAAGGCTTTGTAGTGGTTGTCGACTTCTATTGAACCGGCACTAAGGGCTATATCATGAGATTGTATACAGGCGGCCAGATAAATTTCTTCTTCAAGAGAGGGTTGTTTTCCTGTAATAGGGTGTTTCCGAATGAAGTCTATGGGATTCCAATTGGTAAAATAACTGGTGCAGTCCAATAAATTCGGCGTTGTGTAATGCAGATTAAGTATAAAGTCGAGTTTTTGTTCGTCGACATGTTTTCGTGGTTCGATGTACTCCCCATCTGAATTCAATATTTTTCCGAAAGGATCCACGCAACAGGGTTTGTGACCCATACTAGTCAGTACTTCGGTGATCCGGCCAATCAAATCCAGCTCGGAGTTTTTTGCACCGGGCCAATTGTAGACAAGGCCAATCTTCATGATTTCGGTTTAGTGTGACGAGCCACTAGTGTACGAGTGTTCCTTGAAATAAGCGTTAGAGCGTGTTTCATGGTTGGGATTATAGAGAATCTTTTTTTAAGTGCTGAAAAGGGAAGTAAAGAGAGGCTATGCCAAATAAAAGAGGTATTCGATCAATACATTCCTGACTGTTTCTTCAATCCTAAAGTAAACCATTGTATAGTAAATTCGGTTGGAACGGGGGGCAAATTGGTCATTTGGTACGCCTCCTGAACAATCGATGATTTATACTCAAAGCGCTAATTATGCAAAATGAAATAGAAACGCTAACAATAATTACAGTTGTTCTAAATGCTTGTGACGTAATAGGGTCGACAATTGAAAGTGTGATCGATCAAAGTTATCCGCATATCGAATTTATTGTGATCGATGGAGGGTCAACAGACGGTACCTTGGATCTCATTAATCGGTACCGGCACGCAATTGACAAGTTGGTGGTTGAAAGTGATCACGGTATTTATGATGCAATGAACAAGGGTATAGAGGTTTCCAGCGGAAAATGGCTTTGTTTTTTAAATGCAGGAGATCGTTTTGCGGACAGTGAGATCGTTGAGGGCCTGTTTAGGCAAACAGCTATACTGCACAATGCCGATATCGTCTATGGTGACACACTTTTGGATACAAGTATTGATAGCGGATATAAGCTCAGTAAAGCTGGTGAAATTGAGCGAATTTTTGAACGAAATGTTTTTTGCCATCAAAGTACAATAGTTCGGCGAGAAATATTGATGCGTTATGGATTTGATAAAAAATTCCAAATATGTGCAGATGCCAAGTTTTTTATAAAATGTTATTTAGATGGATTGAGATTTAGTTATTTTCCTGATTTGCTAGTGGTTTATGATGCTAGTGGTGTCTCGTCCGATGCTAGAAAAAGAATCATTGAACGTTGGTATATTACCCATGATCTGGGTATAGACAGTAAAAGCCTTGATGCGAAATATATGTATAGATTGATTTTTGAAGCGGATTTTGGAGAAGATCTGAAAATCGCTACTGGTGGGTTAACTTTGTTATCTCGTGTAAAAACAAAGATCATAGTGGTTGTCAGGACGCTGATTGCTAAGTACTCGGAGCGCCTGTTACGATGATAAATTTTCGCTGTCTTAGCATCAATATGACCATGAACGCTGCTCCTGCGGCAAGCAAGTGTTTTAAGCCATGTCCTGCAATTCCAATGAGGGAGTAGATTTCAAAGTCAAATGTCTCACAAAGTTTTGCCAAAATATAAAAAATCAGACCGTAGAACAAATAATGTGACAAAGTGTATTTTGGTAATAGGACGGCCATTACTATAGGAATGGCCAGTAATGGAAAAAATTGTATCATCGCGTAAACCCTCAGATCATCAGACCATTGCCAGTAAAATACGCTACTGCCCCCAACGAGAATTGCTGGAAATAATAGATAGAATTCAATCTTCTTGGAAATATACTCGCTCAGTATCGCAATAAATAATCCCATAAACGCAAGTGTCATAGGCAGGCGATCCCAAACGAGTGTTGAATTATCAGGGTTGTAATGGTAATAAGAGGAGCCTAGCGAGGTCAGGGTGATGCCCCAGAAGAAACATTTCCAGGCCTGTTTGGCGGAATGAGAGGGTAGTTGAGTACACTGGATAAGCCCGCATAGCCCTATGATCGCGAATGGAATATTGGTGAGTATATTTTCCACATTTGGAATTCCAAACAGACCCGTCGTTGTAGCGGCGAAATTGTGGTAGCTGAGATCCTGTGGAATGGGATCAATGATAATAAGAACCCCCGTTGCTATAAAAAATAACGAGACAAGGATGAGGCAAACGATATTTTTCTTATCAAGTTGAAATTTTCGGTGTTTGTGCACTAGTTTTTAATTTCTATCAGCTATGTTTCGGTTGTTTTGTTTTCCGGTTCTATCAAAACAATCGAAGGTCTTTCCTGTCGAATAATGCGAAAAATCCCAGGTAATAGTAATAGTCCCGCAATGGCGTTAAATACTCCAAGGAAACCGAGCAGATAATGAGCCTGGTTTTGCGAAAGGCTAATGCCAATTCCGTACACTATTGCCGATGCAACAATAAAGATCCAGTTTAACCAGTTGACAGCGGCAAATACTTTGCCCTTATCGTGTGCGGGTGGACGGGCCTGTATAAAAGTCAGCAGTGGGACGGAAAAAAATCCTGATGCGGTTCCCAGGAGAAATAAACTTACAAAAGCGGCTATTCTTATATTCTGACCTGCTTCCGGGATAATCGTGGAACTCAGGAGATTTTCTTGTGACACATTTTTAAGCGTGTTAAGCAGATCCAATTCTGCTTGAGTGGGACTGTGTACAGGAATGACAAAAAAAGACAGCAAACACACTGTTAGCAAAATCATTCCAGGAACTATCAACCTAATTCTGATTTTACCTTTAGACATTCTTCCAACGACAGCACTACCCACCGCGATACCGATTGACGTTACGGCCACTAATAAACTGGTATCAAAATTATTCAGGCCAAGTTGAAATCGCCCAAAAGAATTGATAGCGGTGAGTACGATGCCACCGACAAACCAAAACCATGAGTAGGCAATCATAATTATGAACATCAACGAATCGTTCTTAAAAATATTCGTCAAAGTAGGAATCATGCTGAAAAATGATCGCGACGAGATTCTTTGCTCGGGTGCTGTGGGAGGGCACTTTTCGATACCGAGAGAAGTTAAGGTGCCTGTTATCGCTATGGCAACAATAATGAGTCCCGCTATATACAGTTTATCGGCAAATAGGTCAGCGAGCAGACCGGCAAGAGCGACACCGAATATAATAGCAAAAAAGGTGGTCATTTGGGTCAGGCCAGTTGCGGGACCGAGGTCGGTGGGGTTGACCAGTTCGGGGAGTCCTCCATATTTCGCAGGACCGAAAAACGCGCTTTGGCTTCCCAGAATGAAGGCCACTATGGCTAATAACCACAGATATAGCGGCGCGGCAGAAGATGATTGAGCGATATTATTCGTTGCCAATAGAAATGCACCTACACCGAGCAGCGCAATGAAAATTTCTGCAATTTTGCAGAGAATCATAAGCTTGCCTTTGCTGTAGCGGTCGGCGAGATCTCCTGCCAGCCCTGAAAAAATAATAAAAGGCACAGCGAATAAGAATTGAATCAATGCCTGAAATTCTACGTCAGCAACCAGGTAACCCACTGCTAGAAGCAGAACCAATTGCTTGAAAACATTATCGTTAAATGCCCCCAGTGCCTGGGTTGCAAGAAAAAATAAAAATGATCGATTTTTAAGAGGCAGCGGCGGTAACTCGGGTTTGCTGGTTGGCTGTTGTGGTGGTGTAGTAGATCTATCTATCATAGGAGAACTTTTTGTATTTTGATCGTCCGCTTCAAAAATTATGTGTTCTACTCAATATGAGCCTAAGGAGTGAGGATTCAATAATATACGAATCTTGACTTGTCTTATTGTCCGTCTTCTGCGTTGTAGCAACAGTTGCGTAGCCCTGCTATGCGCCTGTTGCTACGCCTTCAAGACAAACAATAATCCTGCGTCAATCTTTCGCATATTATTAAAACCTCGCTCCTAAGCGCACTATAGCATGCTCGAATATTGTAGGGCTATCAGGTGAAATCTTATCGATAACCGCTTAGATATTCGATGGGTCGGATTTTTTCCAAAGTAGTGAAAGTTCAAGAACTAAAGACAGCAATGCGGGTAGAAATGAAAGCGTTATGACTGTGGAGAAAAATATTCCCGACATAACGATCATACCGAGTCCACGGTAAAGTTCTGTACCAGCTCCAGGCAAAAACACAAGTGGCGACAAGCCTAGAATGGTGGTTGCACTGGACATAATAATTGGTCGCAGCCGTGTACGGGTTGCTTCTACTACTGCCTGAACTGAGTCCATCCCAACAGATTGAAAATTTTTCAATGCTTGTTCGACGATGAGAATTGGATTGTTTACAACCGTTCCGATGAGTATCAGAAATCCGAGCATGGTAATCATATCGAAGGGTTGTTGAATATTAGTGAGTCCCAGCAGGTGTAATTTGTCACCGAAAAAATTGAATAACCAAAGGCCGCCGATGCCGCCACTAATTCCAATAGGTACTGTTGTCATTATGACTAGTGGGTATCCCCAGTGTGAAAATATAGCCACCATGAGTAAATAGGAAATGAGTATCGCCACAAGGAAATTCATGCCTAAAGCATCACGAGTACTTTGTAATCGGTCACTGGCGCCACTAATTTGCATGTTAATATGTGCAGGAACTTGTGCGGATGTGTAGAGTGCTTGAATCACTTGGGAGCGGACTTGCTCCACCGCGGATTCCAGGGGGATGTTGTGGGGAGGAACAATGGAGAGAGTGATTGTGCGTTTACCGTCGACTCTGCGCAGAATGCCTGTGTTAACAGATTCTCGAATCGTTGCAACAGCACTTAACGGAACAATACTTCCTTTTTTGGAATACAGTAACAGATGCTGCAGGTCTTGCGGTTTTTGGATGGTTTTTTCTGTACTGTAAAGATATATGTCAATCTTATCATCTTCAAAAAAGAAATCATCAACGAATGCGCCGTCAGACAAAGCCCATATTGTGAATCCGAGTTGTTCTGTTGTAAAACCCATTTCTGTGGCCCGTTCCCAGTCAGGGTGAATTTCCAGCATGGGTTGTCCCATAGTTAAGGTTGGGGGGTCGGGGCGTACCTGTGGTTTGTCAAATACTTCATTGACCCTTTCATATACTTTTTTACCGGTCTCGAACAGTGTGGGTAAATCTGTGCCGCTGATATCCAGATTAATGCTTCGGGTTCCGCCCAGGTTACTGGCAAATATCGAACCACGGGATGAAAATGAAATCATTCCCGGAACTTCTGAAAATTTTTCAGAGAGTTTATCGATCAAGTCGTCAATATCGTCTGGATCTTGAGTTTCGACGATCATCAAGATCATGTTCGGACGAACATAGCTGACTACGAAACGTAACGCCGGGACATCGGTGCTACCGGAGTGAAAGCGCTCAGGATTTTCGTCAAGGTGAGGCAAAAAGTAATCATGTAAACTGTCCAGATAGGTGGACATTTGGTCAAGATTATAGCCGGGAGGCGCGTACATGAAGGAGAAGGTTTTTGACTCTTCACCTTCAGGTAGATACTCGGCTTTCGGTGTGAGGAAAATAATAATCGCTAGGGTCAGAAAAAATAATATGAAAATCAATATGATTCGCTGACGCAGGCTTGTCAGTACTTTTTGAAGAGATTGAATAATAGTAGCCTCGAATCGATTTCCAATTTGCTTCAAACCGGAGTGCTTTTCGGTCTCGATGGCGGTTTTTACGTAGCGGCTGCAGGCTGCAGGGATGATTGTAATAGCGACCAACATCGACATGAGTATTGAAGAAGATATGGCGATGGCAATGTCTGAGTAGAGTTGTCCAGCTTCTTCGTTTATAAATATGACTGGCAAAAAAACGAATATGCTTGTCAGCGTGGACGCAAGAACTGCCGTCCAGACTTCACCGACGCCATCTAATGTCGCTTGAACTCTAGGTTTTCCCATTGTCATATGACGAAAAATATTTTCCAGTACGACAATGCTGTTATCGAGAGTCATGCCAATTGCAAAGGCGATGCCCGCCAATGAAATGACGTTGAGGGTTCTGCCCATGATCAGCAAGCCAAGAAATGCTGCGATGGTGCAGATGGGAATTCCAATGGCACCAATTAATGTTGCTGATATTGATCGTAAAAAAAGAAACAATACCATTGTCACCAGGATTGCTCCAATCAGTAGATTTTGTCTTACTACGGAAATTGCGTCTTTTACATATTTTACATCTTCACTGGTTAATTGAATCTGCATTCCTTGTGGATTCAGAGCAGTTCGATTAAGTTCAGCGACTTTAGCCATCACGCCATCCATGGTTTCGATAACATTGGATCCGACTTGCCGTCGTATACCCAAAGTAATGTTTGCCCGACCGTTGGCGAAAGATTTGACCCGAATTTCAGCATGATCCAGCTCTACGAAGCCAATATCCCGAAGTCGAATGGTTGTTTCGTTTTTGTAGGCGATCACCATGTTTTCAATATCTTCGAGACTTTTAAAACTACCGATCGTTCTCAATAAGTACCGCCGTTTTCCACTTTCCATGTCGCCTCCGGATGTATCGTGGTTTCTGCCACGTATCTTGTTACGGAGTTCGCTTAAGGTGATTTCACGCTGTGCCAGCTTTGCCGGATCGACATAGATTCGTACCTGGCGCTCGGCACCTCCCCACATATCAACCTGAGAGACACCTGGTACGCGCTCAATCTGTGGGCTGATGTGATTTTCTATGTAGTCGAGCATCATTACCAAATTAATATTGTTTGGATTTCCGGGTAATGGCTGGATGCGGAAATACATGAATGCGTTATCCGAAAAGGAACTGGTGACAATACGAGGCTCATCGACGTTTTCAGGGTACCCGGGAACCTGAGTAAGTGCGTTATTAACCCGGATTAAAATGTCATTGATATCGGTGCCGTGGGGGAATTCCAGTTCTATGTTTGCACGTCCGGTTTCTGCTTTTGAAATTAGGCGCTCAAGGTTGGGGATAGAGCGCAGGTAACTTTCCTGATCAATCAGGATTTCTTTTTCAATATCTTGTGGACTTGCTCCAGGCCAGGTCGTTTTAATGGAGATTGTCCGTGCATCCAAATCGGGGATCATTTGCACTGGCACGCGAAACATTGCGATTATTCCGAACAGGCAGATAATTAGAATACCAATGGTCAGAATTATGCTGTTGCGAATTGCCAGACTAAACATATAAGCCAGAAGGTTGCTTAATATTGGAGGGTGTTATCCATCGACGGGGCGAATGAGTCGGACTTGCTGGTTAGGTTTGAGAATTTCATTGCCCCGAACCACTACTTTGTCTCCAGAGACAACCTTGCCGGCTATAATTTCGATCAATTCCTGGTGCCTGCGTCCCGTTTTAACTTGTACAGGCGTGGTGT
This sequence comes from uncultured Methylococcaceae bacterium, assembly GCA_964528035.1. Classification (GTDB taxonomy): domain Bacteria; phylum Pseudomonadota; class Gammaproteobacteria; order Methylococcales; family UBA1147; genus CAZGQY01. Next base: position 23,352 of record CAZGQY010000018.1, read on the forward strand.
GAAGCTTGTTGTTTTCTTTTCGGACAAGCCAGATTTGTTGTGTTCCATCCTGAGACTTGACGATTGCGTCTTGCGGAAGCATTAGAACCGGTTCGTTATCCGAGCTAGTTAAAAAAATAACCTTTACAGACATTCCCGGAGTTATTTTTTGCAATGTATTTGGGATATCGATTCTTACCGGGAAAGTTCGTGTTGCCGGGTTACTTATGGGTATTACTTTTGTGACCTGTGCCTTGATCGCGTTTTTGGGTAACGCATCAAATTTCAGTAATACCTGTGTGCCAATATGTATCAGGCCGAAATGATGTTGAGGAACTGGAACCTGGATACGAACGCTGTTGATATCGTATAGTTCCAATAATGCATCACCTGTTTCGATCCACTCACCGATTTCTGTTGTCACTTGTCCGATAATTCCATCAAAGGGTGCGCGGATCGTATATTGATCAGCTATTTTAGTCGAGCGTGTATATTCGGCGGTCAATTTTTTAATAATTGCCTTTTTAATCCGGGCATTTGCGATTAAAGCCTTATATCCGGTTTCAGCGACATGTCTTTTCTCTACTAATTTTTCCGCTTCGTTTCTCTGTCTGACGGCTTCTTTAAAAGTTTCCTTGGCTTCATTTAGAGCGGCCGCAGCGCGTTCAGAATCGAGTAGTGCAATGCTGTTTTCCAGGACTACGAGTGGATCTCCTGTTTTTACGGAATCACCGTCATCTACCCTAACCTGAGAAACCAATCCATCAACTTCAGAGGATAAATCGGAATTCCTGCGAGGTGTTACGGATCCTGAAAGTGGTATCTTTTCCGGAAGGTGATTCATTTTTGCTATGGCCACCTCGACAGGACTGATCTTTTCGGCACTTAATACAGGGAAAGAAAAAACGCAGAAAAAACCTAATACAGCAAAAAAAAATTTATCAATCAAAAAGTAATAGTACAAACCAGTATCTACTCAGTAAGTCAGGTGATTTAGGTGCAAGCCATTCATGGTTCGGGACGCGTGAACACAATTGTGTCGGTACTGTAGTCACTTCTCTGTTGCAGAAGCCCAAAAAATCAAAAAGCTACATTCTCAGCAAGTATACGCTGAATAGTCCTATAAATGATTAGGTCTATTAACTGAAAACGGGTATAAAATTGATGGTTTTACCGTAATTCCAGGCTGTATCTTCTCAATGCCTTGATCTGGATAGTAACGCTTTTTCAGCGAATCTGGAAATAATTGATAGTTTCATGCTTGCTAGTTTTTCTAATAACAATTGTTCAGCGCCGTCGGGTTTTTTTACCAAAATCCATAAAAGCAGAACTGATACACAATAGATCAAGCCCCCAATTGTTACGCTTGAAAACAGGCCAACCAGGCTATGTGTTAAGCCAAGCTTATAATCAAACAGGCTAATGTAGTTGCTAACGCCTAAATGCATCAATAATACTGAAACTACGGGTCTCCAGCTTAGATGGAAAATATTGTTCCAGCGGAGCTTTAAAACCTTTAATACGACTCCATAGGTAAATGGAATGATGAATATGGAAACGGCCAGATAAGTCCAGGCGGCGCCCATAACTCCATATTTTTGGACAGAATACACCAGGCAGGGAATGAGAAGAGCCACATATACAAATGCCAGCCCGGTGAGTATTTTCGGCTTACCCACCGCGAGTAAAACTGACCCACTATTGGTTTGAATGGCAGTGAGTAATCCGAAGTATGACAATATCTGGATCAGAGGAATCATTTCCACCCATTTTAGTCCGAAAAACACAGGTACGAAGAGTACCGCAGTCAATGCAATACCAACGGCTATCGGGAGTGAGAAAAGGTATATTATGGATAGTACATTAATAAAGCCTTTTTGAAGATCCTCCAATTTATTGGAAAGGTTTGCATATCCGGGAAATACAGCCCGATTTATTGGTGCAACCAGTTCTGTAGTGGGAAGGTTAGAGATTTCATAACTAATACTGAATATACCTAGATAATAGCTGCCGGAATAGCGACCTATTACAAAATCAGATGACCGTAACTTCATGAAGAACAGAATATTGTTTATTAGTAACCATGAAGAAAATTTTATCAGGTCGCCAGCAGCCTTGAATGAGAATCTAGGTCTGTACGGGTGCATCATATAACTTAAAATTGTGCTCACAATTTCACCGGCAAGTACCCCGGAAATAAGTGCCCAATAACTTTTTATTGTAAATGCAAGGTAAATTGTAACCATGAACCCAGCGAGTTTTCTGGAAAGCATCCATTTGAACTCTTTGTCGAAGCGCATTTTTTTTCTGAAATCAACAACACCGATATTGCTGAGCGACTGTACTACCATGACCAATGATAATGCGTAAAATATATGAGTTAATCTTGGTTCTTCATAAAAAATAGAGGCATAGGGTGCAATTAAAATGAGGAGTGCTGCGCTGAGAATTCCGAAACTAACTTTAAAGCTCCATGCTGTATTGTAGTGGTCAGGACCTGCATCCTGTTTTTGTATTAGGGCGACATCAAAACTAAAGGCTTGTAACAATTCCAGGCCAGCGACAACAGACATGGCCATTGCGATGAGGCCAAAATCTTCCGGAACCAGCAGGCGCGCGAGTATCATGGTACTGATTATGCCGATACTTTTTTCCAGCACTTTAAAAAGCACCATCCAGATGGCGCCTACAGCAATTTTTGACCCGATGTTTTTCATAAATATTTGGTGGTTTTGGTCGTATTTCTACATATTTCTATTGATGGGTAGCATCACGGTTATCTGTGTTAATGCAATCTATTGTATTGCTGCCAGCCCAGGATTGAGTGTAAGGCTGATTGATTTAGCCTTTAATTATCGATCATAACTGTATTGCCAAAGTGTAAAGAGGCTGTTCGAAAGTAGAGTGCTGTATTATCAATGATGTTGTGTTCATTTTAGGAGGGCTGACCCAGGCGTTCACGCTGGTAACTACCATCTTGAACATGCTGGCACCATTCAAGGTTGGCAAGATACCACTCGACCGTTTTGCGTATTCCGGATTCAAAACTTTCCTCGGGAATCCATCCCAGCTCGGTGGCGATTTTGCTTGCATCAATCGCATAGCGATGGTCATGTCCGGGACGGTCTGTCACAAACTTAATCAAATCTTTATAGTGCTTAACACCTGTGGGTTTTTTTGCAGTCATATCATCGAGTAATGCACAAATAGTTTCTACCACGTATAAATTGGTTTTTTCGTTGTGGCCGCCAATGTTATAGGTTTCTCCAACCTTACCTTCAGTTACTACTCTATAAAGAGCTTTGGCGTGGTCGTCTACATACAGCCAGTCTCTGATTTGATCCCCCTTGCCATAAACAGGTAATGGCTTACCTTCGCGTGCGTTAAGGATTATCAGAGGGATCAGTTTTTCAGGAAAATGGTAGGGGCCATAGTTATTGGAACAGTTAGTGACCACTGTCGGCAATCCGTAGGTACGCAACCAGGCCCGCACCAAGTGGTCGGAGGCTGCTTTAGAGGCTGAATAAGGGCTACTGGGTTCATACGGCGTGGTCTCTACGAATAAATCATCAGTGTTATGCAGGTCACCGTATACTTCATCTGTACTGATGTGGTGGAATCGAAAGGCCGCTTTCGAATTGTCTGATAAACCATTCCAGTATTGGCGAGTGGCTTCAAGTAAGCAATAGGTGCCTACAATATTTGTTTCAATAAACGCGGCGGGGCCATCTATCGAACGGTCAACGTGGCTTTCCGCGGCAAGATGCATGACAGCATTTGGTTTGTAGCGTGCGAAAGTATTGTCAAGTGCGGCCTGATCACAGACATCAACACGTTCAAAGTGGTAGCGATCAGAGCTTGCCACCGACTGTAACGATTCAAGGTTGCCTGCATAGGTTAATTTATCCACATTAACAACGCTGTCAGCCGTATTGTTGATAATATGCCTAATGACGGCTGAGCCTATAAAACCGGCACCTCCGGTGACTACAATTGTTCGCGATAACATTGCGTACGCCCTAATTGATAGTTATATACAGAAACCCTATGCTGATCGCGCATGTTATCAAGTTACCGAGAGGTGTATCCAGTATTTTCTTGAATCTATGACCGAACCAGTGCTCACTTTGAATGCTGATTTTAAGGTTTGGGGTGGAAAGTCTAATTCTAAGTAGCGGATACTGTATTAAGTGCTCCGTTTTACTAACATGCCCACTGCATTTTTGGCGTCCTGCAGATAAAATTGCTTGTTCCAGTTGAGAGACCGTAAAATCTCGACCAGGCAGGAAAGTTTTTGTGAGCAACGCAGGGGAGCACGTAGCACCGATTTCGTGTTTTCGTACAGGCGTCGCCAATACGGCATGACGAAATTAGCAGATTTTGATGCATCGTACCAACGTGTAAAACCCTGGTCACCGCCGGTTGCAACAGTAGACCGCTCTGCATGTTCGCGATGATAGAACATGCATTCCGGAATCTGATGGAACTGTCCGGCAAGTGCAAGCTGTCCAAGCATAACCAGGTCGGATCCTACATAGCCACCTATCAGTGGTGTGTTGCGCAGAGTATCAGTGCGAATGACACCAAATACTTCGTGTACGATATGTCCGCCACACGCGTACAGCAGGAATACTTTATTAAAGGGGGCCTGCAGAACATCGACTGGAAACTTGTATTCGCCGAGATCTTTTCCGTTTTCATCAATGAAATTAGTATAAGTAAAGCATAGTGCGACGGAAGGTTTGGTATCGAGAATATGAACGCAACTTTTTATGAAATCGGGGTGGTGCAGGTCGTCGTGTGCAGCCCACTTGAAATACTCGCCCTGCGCCTGATGTACAGTGTTATTGAAATTCCAGGCCGCGCCACGGTTGGTCTCGCTTCGACAATATTTTATCCTTGAATCCAGTTCGGCATATCGGCGGCAAATGGCAGGTGTTGAATCGGTGGATGCGTTGTCTGAAATAATCAGCTCGTAATCTGTAAAAGATTGAGCAAGAAGAGAGTCGATTGTCTCGGCCAGGTAGCGCTCACCGTTGTATACAGGCAGGCCGATACTGAGCTTGGGTGCTTTGTCATTGTTCATGTTTGGAATCTGTGGGTTGCTGTGTGGATAGGAATCAGGATTGGGTGAATAATGATTCATAATGTGTAGCCAGGCGCTTGCCTTGGGTCATTGCGTTAAACTCTGTGTCCATGCGTTTGCGAGCTGAATTGATCAGATGAATCCACTCATCGGGGTGTTCAATTAACCACCTAAGCTTTTCTTCAAGACCGTCTATATCCGCCTCATCGGCAAGCAATCCACTTTCTCCATCAATCAGTACTTCAGGAATGTCACAGTGGCGGGTACTTACCACGGGCATACCAGAAGCAGCCATATCGATTATTGTGACTGGAGCACCGCCTTCGCTATCACCGTCACTTGCCAAAACGCTCGGTGAAAGAAATACATGATGCCGATAGGCTTCTTCAATGAGTACACTATAAGGTTGATATCCAAGTAGGCGGGTTTGTGATTCGAGTCCAGTGTGCTTCAATGTTTCCAGTATCTTAACTTTTTCACGTTTGCTGCGTTCCTGCTCTATACTATCGCCGATTATAGTAATTTCCAGTTGCTGTCCGGATTTTATCCGTGCCAGTGCCTGGATTGCGTTTGGTATGCCTTTTTTCTCCACGAATGTGCCGGAAATCAGTATCTGCAACGGTTCGCCAGGATTCCAGTTGCGTGGTTGGAATTTGATATTATCCAGTTTAACTCCAAGGTGATGTACTCGCGCTTTCTCGTCTGGGCAACCCAGTTTAACCAGGCTGCTACGTAGGTAAGGGCCTTCACAAAGGAACAAATCAGCCTGTTCAAAAAGTTGTCGGTAACGTTCACGCCAGGCCGGTTCAATAGTTGGCAGTCGACTAATGTCATAACCGTAGAATGTGACGACGTGTTTTAGTGGCTTTTTTTGAGTAAGTGACAGATTTGACCAGCCCCGATCACCAAAGTGAGAATGTAAAATATCAGCCTGGTTCTGGTGTATTTGTTTTTGCAGGAGTTGTGATTGACGCCATTGCTGAATTTTCCAGGATTTTTGGCCAAGAAAATTCCATATGCCGTCAGTGTCTGCACTGATCAGGTTTCCAATTGGATACTGGTCGAGATTGTCAGCTTCATCACATACCACATGGCTTTCCACATGCGGTGGTAAAGAACTCACCTGGGTGTATAGCCAGGACATGGTTTGCGATAACCACATCGACATGGAATGTACTACAGCAAGTTTTTGGTCGGGCTTCATTTGCGGCTCAGAAGGCTGGCTGGTCGGGTAAGATTATGTCTGGTAAGTTTGTGCTCAGCCTAACACTCTATTTACCGCAGTAATCACGTCGTTAACATCGTCATCGGTTAATTTTGCTGACAATGGGAGGCTCACAGTCTGGCGACCGATTCGCATGGCATTCGGAAAGTCTTCCGGGTGCCATTGAAATTGTTCCTGGTAATACGGGTGTTCTGGAAGACTGAGATAATGGACACCGACACCGATGCCCTGGGCTGTCATGCCGTCAAGAAATGCGTCTCGAGAAATGCCCGTGTGAGCCTCATCCACAAGTATGGTATAAAGGTGGTAGCCATGCTTGGTGTTCGGCTCAACTGGCGCTGGTAAACCCAGTGGCAGGTCAGAAAACGCCTCATTGTATCGGTTCCACACTTTTTCACGTCGTTGCCAATAGGGTTCTATGCGAGCAAGTTGGTGGATGCCGATAGCGGCCTGTAGATCCATCATGTTATATTTAAAACCGACTTCTACGACTTGGTAATGCTTGAAACCTTTATCGCTGAATCGTTTCCAGGCATGTTTGCTCATACCATGTAGGGCCAGAATTTTTATGCGTTCCGCGTGTTCTTCGTTATTGCTGATGACCATGCCGCCTTCTCCAGTCACAATATTCTTTGTAACATAAAAACTCAGGCAGCCAAAAGCACCGAAAGTGCCGGCTTTTTTGCCTTTGTATTCAGTTTCGATAGCATGTGCACAGTCTTCTATCATAGTTAGTTTATTGTTTTCCACGATGCTTGAAAGGGCATCCATATCGCACGGCCGTCCGGCAAAATGAACCGGCAGTATCGCTCGTGTGCGATCACTTATCTTGGCTTTTATACCGGTCGGATCGATATTCATGGTGAGTGGATCAACGTCGGCAAGTACGGGTGTTGCGCCAGCATGAAGAATGGCATTTACTGTGGCACAAAAAGTCATTGGTGTGGTGATGACTTCATCGCCAGGTTCCAGGCCAGCGGCAAGAATGCTCAGATGCAGAGCGGCAGTGCAGGAATTGACGGCTACGGCGTGTTTGGTGGACTTGTATTTCAACATGGCCTGTTCGAAGCGTGCTACTTTGGGGCCTGTTCCCAACCAGCCACTATTCATAGTGTCCAGTATTTCCTGAATTTCCGGATCCTCAATCGCGGGAGCGCCGAAAACCAAAAACCGGTCTTTTTCTCGAACAGGGGGTGTGGCATTCTCTGGTTTATTCATTTCTTGTCCTGGTTTTTTGCAATCCTGATCGGGAAGGTTGTTTTGGCTGGGTCGGGAACTATCTTTTCAGAAGTTCAAGCAGGTATTTTCCATAATCGCTTTTCGCAAGCGGTTGAGCAATCGCTTCCAATTGCTCTGCATTAATATAGTCCATATAGTATGCAATCTCTTCTGGACAGCAAATCTTGAGGCCTTGGCGTTCTCCAATAGTTTCGACAAAGGTCGATGCGGCCAGCAAGGAACCTTGTGTTCCGGTATCCAGCCATGCTGTTCCACGCCCCAGAATTTCTACATGGAGCTGTTTTTGTTGCATGTAAAGCTCGTTAATACTGGTAATTTCGAGTTCGCCGCGTGGAGAAGGTTGTAGCGACTGAGCCATGGAGACAACCTGGTTGTCGTAGAAATAAAGTCCGGTGACGGCATATTGGGATTTCGGCTTGTTGGGTTTTTCCTCTATGCTGATTGCACGTTCCTGCTCGTCCAATTCTACAACGCCATATCGCTCAGGATCTTTGACCCGGTAAGCAAACACGGTTGCCCCATCCTCGCGCATGGCAGCACGCTGCAGTTTCGGCGGCAGGTCGGTGCCGTAAAATATATTGTCTCCCAAAATAAGGCCACAACTGTCGGTGCCGATAAATTGTTTGCCAATAATAAATGCTTGTGCCAATCCTTCCGGGGAGGCTTGCACGGCATAGGAAATATTCAGGCCAATTTTCCCACCGTCACCGAGTAAACTTTCGAATCGAGGGGTATCCTGTGGTGTGGATATGATAAGAATTTCGCGAATGCCTGCCAGCATTAAGGTTGACAGTGGATAGTAGATCATCGGTTTGTCGTAAACCGGGAGTAACTGTTTGGAAACGACTTGTGTCATCGGGTATAGACGGGTGCCAGACCCACCGGCAAGAATTATAGCTCTCATGAAACTGATGTCCGTTCGCTGTAATTGGTATCGATCCAGCCACTGCCATTGCAGGTGGCGTAAAAAATTGGTGCATATTCCTCCCGAATTTCATCAAGCATGAAACCACCACTGTTAAACTCAGTATAGCTGGCGAAATCGATACAGCCATCAAATATACCCGGGAAGCTATTGGAGATAAGAGATCGTCGCAAGGAAAAGTGGTTTTGAGTCAATGTTTTCGATCCATCAATTCGAAGTGGGCCAAAATCCGTTTTTACTGTAGGCTTTGATGTTTAAAGGGGCTTTCTTTAAGACCTGACCCCCCGAGACTTTATAGTGATTCTTGTTTTTAGGCTGAAAATTAGGATTAATTGATTATACAATCATACCCAAATCCTGCAAGTGATGATTGGGAAGCAATTAATCGAACATGTCGACTAATTATTATTCTCAGTTTGATTGCCTGGAGTGGATCTGTGCAGTGATCTATAAGCAGAAAATTTATCATCCTGGATTAACTGTTTTGATTGATAAGGCAGGTGGAAATTATTCATTTTCAAGTTCTGATAGTGACCAGATTCATTTATATTAGTGCGGGTTCCACCACCCGGCATGGTTGCTCACGATCAATTGGAACCTTCGCAAAGTGGACGCTATTACTTGCCCACTTTGCAGAAGGGTCATAATTCTTGAACTGTTCGATAAACTGTTAAGGATTTACAGAACATGAAAATAATCAACAAGAGCGGTATGTGCAGGATTGCTGCCTGCGGCATTTCCGGCAAATACTCCGACACTGGTTACAGTAGTAATATGGTTAAATGTAACCGCGTTCGTGAAGTTGGTGCCATCTGATGAGTATGAGTAAGTCCATTGGTTGCCTACGCGCCCAACTCGTAAGAACAATGGGCTTGTGTTTGCTATGACCTGATTGACTCTAACGGTTGGCGAGCCATTTTCAAACGATGTGGCGAATATGTAAGTCTGGCTGCCGTTGCTGTAATAATCGAATCGTATGAAATTATTCGGATCTGTTTCAACCAGTATGCCTTGTATCTGATAAGCCTGAGAAACGGTTGAATCAAACTTGGCCTCGATTTCGAAATCGTCATCAACGACAGACTGCATAACCCGTGCAGAATCATTACCACTGGTCCACAGGTCATGGCTGGTGCCACCCGGTACAGAAATTTCAAGTTGTGAACCGTTGGTTGATGCGCTGCTGTCCCCGACAGGATCTACAAATGTCCAAAGTCCTGTGTCGAATGCACCGTTGAAATCGTCGGCAGTCACATTGCCTGCAGGTGCTCCCGGGTCATCGGTGGTAAATACGAGGTCACCACTAAAGCCGGTGTTTGCGCTACCGTCTGTTGAACTGGCTTCGTAATGATACTGTGTTGAGGCGCTTAAGCCAATTAAGGTAATGCTATGGCTGATAACCAGGTTGGTATCGTCTACCGATCCATTCTCGTAGGCACTGGTTGCACCGTACGCAACACTGCTGTCAGCAGCCTCGCTGGTGGTCCAGCTGATGGTGGCGCTGGTTTCAGTAGTCGATACTTGAACATTGCTGAGCGTCGGCGCTGTGGTGTCCGGGCCAGAACTACCACCACCCACAACGTGGAGATAATCCACCAGGGCAGTATGTGCAGGGCTGCCAGCTGCGTTGCCAGCAAATAATCCAACCTCGGTAACCGTTGTTGTGTGGTTGAATGTTGCTGCGCTGCTAAAGTTGACGCCATCTGTTGAGTACGAATAAGTCCATTGGTCGCCAACACGTCCAACTCGCAGGAACAGCGGGCTTGTGTTAGCAATGGCCTGGTTTACTCGAACGGTGGGTGAACCACCAATAAAGGATGCGGCGAATATATAAGTCTGGCTGCCGTCGCTGTAATAATCGAATCGTATGAAATTATTCGGATCTGTTTCAACCAGGATGCCCTGTATCTGATAAGCCTGAGAAACGGTTGAATCAAACTTGGCCTCGATTTCAAAGTCGGTATCAACGACAGACTGCATAACCCGTGCAGAATCATTACCACTGGTCCACAGGTCA
>CAZGQY010000018.1:33922-37802 GCA_964528035.1 uncultured Methylococcaceae bacterium
ACCGATCCATTCTCGTAGGCACTGGTTGCACCGTACGCAACACTGCTGTCAGCAGTCTCGTTGGTGGTCCAGCTGATGGTGGCGCTGGTCTCAGTAGTTGATACTTGAACATTGCTGAGAGTCGGCGCTGTGGTGTCGCCGCCAACGGCTGTGGTGGCGAATGTCAGGTCGATTGATTGACTGGTGTTGCTGTTAATATCAGTTGACGATACGCTGTAATGGTATGTGCTTTCAGACGACAGCCCGGTCAGCGACAAGCTATGTTGAGACACTAGCGATGAACTGCTGACAAATCCATTTTCATAGGCGCTGGTCGGTCCGAAATCGACACGGCTGTCGGAGCCTTCGTTTGTGTCCCAGGTTACCACAGCGCTGCTAGAAGATGCCGACACCTGGATGTTAGAGATTGCCGGCGGAGTGGTATCTGCCAGCGGTGTAACGTTAACATCGCCAATGCTTACATCAACATAATGAGCGACCATGAGTAATGATCCCGTGGCGGTTTCAGAAAGGTTTTCACTATAAGTATGTGCCCAGGCTGAGGGTTCCGGACTGCCTGACGGCCACATTTTCAAGCTGTATTGGTGTCCGCCCGCGGTGGTTTCAGCACGCATTTTCATTGTATAAGTAACACCTGTAGGGAAACCGTAGCTGGTATCCTGCCATACTGGGTTACCCGTTCTACCCGACATCATTTCCAAAAATGTGTTGCTTCCATACCATCTGAACCAACCCAGTGAGCCCATTGGGTACCAACCATGTTTAGGCTGACTGGAATCCCAGTCGACGTGGCCGGGCCAGCGAACCAGCAGTCCCAGGCCTGGCGCACTTCCGGGGCACAATCCTAAGTAACGGCAATCTGAATCGATATCGTTTACGGTCAGTTCAACCGTTGCCTCATAGTTTTGCCACAAGACATCCCCAATGGCAATCAATCTATCGTAGCCAATCTGCTGAGTACGCAGTGCCCCGCCTTCGATGCCCCATTGACCATCGACTATTTGAGCCGCATCCTGAATGTCGGTCACTGTAGCCCAGTCAACTGAATAGCTTGCTGGCCAGATGTTACTTCCTGGAAAGTTGACTTGTACGGTTTCCGTCGTGCTATATCCCAGTGAATCTGTAGCGACGATGTCAATATTATTAAGTCCTGCCGAAAGCTGATCAAATTCTATATCTACGTTAAAATCACCACTGTCCTGCAGTCGTTTTCCGTCAGCGCCTATGCTCAGATTTGACGTTGGCTGGCCATTCAATGAATAGGTCAACGAAGTTATTCCGTCAGCGTCGGATACATTGCCGAGGATATTGATGCAAGTCTGCGCTTCACCTAAATTACCGAAAGATTGTTGATTACCGTAAAACACATTCAATACAGGAAATGGTGAAGTGAGTACTTCATAATTTCCTGAAGTAGTAATATTTCCGGCACCATCTTCGGCAGTTATTCTAACGTTGTATAAAGTCTCCGGCAGAAGGCCCGATATTTGTAGTGTATGGCTATGGTTGCTGTTGCTATCGTCGACGTTCCCCGCTTCATAAGACAGTGTTTGGCCATATTCTACAGAGCCAATTGTGGGTTCGTCGGTAATCCAGCTGACCGAGATTTCAGTGTCACTAATCGCAGAAACCTGAATGTCCTGTAGAGTTGGAGCTGTCGTGTCTGGTGCGCCAGATCCACCATCTTCAGGTGATATCGGAGATGCTGTATTGAAAAAATAATCGACTATGCCGGTAAACGCGGGATTAGATCCTGCGTTTCCTGCAAATGGGCCGATGCGGCTAACAGAAAGACTGTGGTTGAATGTTGTGGCGGTAGTCCAGTTTGACCCATCAGACGAGTATGCCTGGGTCCAGGTGTCGCCGGTTCGGGATATACGCATGTAGATTTCTGAAGCCGTTGTGCTGATCTGACTATCATTTGCGATTGTTGGAGTACCATTTTCGAATTGTGCAGCAAGAATTCTCAGTTGGCCACTGTTAAAGTAAAAATCCAGGCGAAGGAAATTAGCACTGTCTTCTTCGATTAATACGCCTTGTAGCTGGTTTGACTGTGATGGTATGGATGAAAATTTTACTTCAGCTTCAAAATCAATATTTGTTGTGTTCTGCATGATACGGAGAGCATCATTACCGGAAGCCCATACGTCATGTGCGGTGCCTCCGGGTACGTTGAGCAATAATTCATCATTATTGATCTGTACCGTTCCGTCGCCTACCGGATCTTCATATGTCCACAAGGCCGGATCCAGGTTGTTGGCACTAAAATCGTCAGATTGCAATGCAAATACTGGGGATGCTGATAGCAGGAAACTAATTAGAGTAACTAAAATAATGTATCGCATAGACAATAATTTACGGCTCCTTATCTTAGGAGAGGGTAAATGTTTTTTTTGCGAGACTAAGTCGATTCCAATCAGTCTGTAATCAATCGATCCGCTGTATTTATTTATCATAAATCTGTCACCTGAATTTTTTGTCGATACAAAATTGCATAATTTCCGATCCATGGTTGTATTTAAGCAATAACTGAGCCATCAATCTTATGCTTGGCAAATATATTTTAAGCTATGTATGGCTAACTTATTAATTCTCTAGCCAATAGTCTAATAATTTGATTACTTAATGACTATGCAATATTTACGCAAAGAGAGGGTAGTATTACCCAAATCAGTTGTTTAACAGGATCTGATCTTTAGATGGATGTTAGTTATTCAAAATTTGTAAAATATATTGACAGTTTTGGGATAGGGTTAAAAAATTAAAAAAACAGTTCTCAAAAAATACAATATTATTGCGGATAGAGAGGTATCGATTGGAGTGTGTAAATTCGATCAATAGTCTGTACGCGAAGAAAAATCGCTGCAGTTTATTTATTTGATGAAATTAGCACTGGCGGGTTCATACACAGTAGGCTCAAGGTGAGTGTCATGGTCTGTAGGCCTTGTACCGCTGAAGTATGAATCAGGGACAGTTGGATTCCAGCCTGCATTCTGATTAATGGTGGTGAATATTGTCCAGCATTTTCTCCTTAGAGATGCCTGACCACTATGCCGTTTCGGCGGAGGAGCAGCCTTTTAAAACCAAGCCTTTTTCGATAAAAGTTTTAATGTTAATACCGTGTGCGGAATGTCGCAGAACCTCTTTTATTTTATATCGCTCACCTTGAGCATCAACAGGTTGCTTGGATAGATCAAGTACAGTTTCTTTGCGTGGTTTTTTGTCTTTATCCAGGACGAGGAGTAATTTTGGGGTTGTCTTGGTGGTCGGGGTGATTTCAAAAACAATGCCAACTTCACCATTTTGGAATTCAACAATAGAGCCCGGTGGATAGACACCGATGCAGGCAATAAAGTTGATCACAAAACTCGTGTCGAAGTGGGTTCCTCTCATTTTGGTTAGAATATTCAGCGCTTTAAGATGAGATCGACCGTTTTGATAGACTCGGTCACTGGTAATTGCATCATAGGTATCGACGATGGCAACCTTGCGGGCAAATGGAGTGATGCCGTCGCCATCAACGCCTCGAGGATAGCCTGAGCCATCGAGTCGTTCATGATGGCTGTGGGCAACATCAACCGTACTGGGCGGGGCACCACGTGCTGACATTAGAATGTCCCTTCCTAAGCTTGTATGATGTTTCATGATTTTGAATTCTTCAGCAGTTAATTGACCTTCCTTGTTGAGAATGTCTATCGGTGTTTTGCATTTGCCCATATCATGCAACAGTCCACCTAATCCAAGTTCTTCGAGTTCTGGTATCGATAAACCCAGCTGGCGGCCCAATAATATAGATAAAATACAAACATTTAAGCTGTGTTGAGAGTAAATATTCGGCCACCCCATCCATTCTATAAATAAAGTACGGGACACAAGAGGA